>JANMYZ010000613.1:0-9869 GCA_031382605.1 Planctomycetota bacterium
TCCGTCATTCGATATCGTGCACAGCAACAGCGAATTCACCGACCAGATCAGCGACCACGACCCCAGCGTCGCGCGACTGACGATCATCCCACGCCTACCACGCTGGCTAGCGAATCTGTTGTGGCCACGGCCGCTTGATGCAAATGGCTGAGATGACGGTGTTGGAATATGCCGCGACATGTCACGGCATGTCGCAACGGTAAGGATTGATCGAGCGCCGAGGGATGATATTTCCCTCGGCGCTCTTGTAGGCTTCCAGCGTCTTTCACCTGATCGGAGATCATCCATGCGTCAGGCCTTTTTCGGTAGTTATTTGCTCATATTGCTGGCGCACGGCGTGATGGCGGCCGAGGTCGATCCGCCAAGCGCTCTTGGCCATGCTAACCAATGGGATATGGATGGGATGGGTTATACTTCTTCGGATGATACGCCTGTCTTGAAGCATACCGAAACGGCTTATTATTTTCAGATACTTACTCCAGATAATTTTAGAATTCACGGTTTTAGGGATCGCGTTAGCCCTGGTGCATCAAGTAACGAATTTATGCTAAAGGAGGACGTTGCCTGGGAACGCATGGTTCAGCTTTTCAATCATTGGTTAGGTTGGCTTAAACGGGAGCTAGCCGTCGCTGACCCATGGGCAGCTCTTGAACAGCAGCGCGTTTTGGCACCGACGCTTGTCGCCTATAACCAGACAGCAAATCGCCCCTTTACCGTTGTCGAAGCCAAAACACTAGAAACGACATTAGGACAGCTAGTCGAAAAAATTGAAGAGGTCTTTCCTGACGTAGTAAGCAAGGTGACCAACATAGGGCTTCAAGTGCAGTCGCTTGTGCTTGCAGCACAAGAAGGCCGTGGGCGGATAGATTGGGCTATCCAGTTTGTTGGTTTTCTTCTTCAGGTTTTTTTACTGTTGGCGGCAAGCTCTGAACAAGCTCGTTTGATTTGGAGTTTCGTTAAAGGTTCCCTAGGCTCGGGCATGGGACTCTTTCTTCCTTGAATGTGTAAATTATAGGCCCCAACCTTTGATGTCACTTTGTCAATCTTACGCCAAACCCGTCTGTTTCAGCAACGCCTTGGGCGAAGGCTCGCGGCCGCGAAATTGGCGGAAGACTTCCAATGGATAAAAGGAAAACAAAAGAGGAAAAAAAAAGGAAACAAAAGGACAGGCATCTAGTGTATTGACATCGCCCATTTAAAAGAATTCGATTTAAGCGCTCACTCAAGCGCGTCCTTTTGTTCTTCGGTCTTTTTGTTTTTTCGTCAGAGATGTCTCTTTAGATGTCCTTTGGTTTCCGTCCTGGGAATCCACGCCATAGGAGATAGATGTGTCGCATGCGCTTTCCCCATATTCTGCTGGTGGTCCCATTGTTCTTGGTCCTTTGCTGCGCTTGCGCAGGAACAGCGGGCGAGGACGTGTTGCCGGATCCAACGGCTTCGCTGCATCCCACCGACAACATCGTCGCGCTGGCTAAACTCCGGCCGTTGCTGGCTAAGTCGCCGGATGACCAGCACCTGTTGGGCTTGGCGCTGATGTGTTACGTCAACCTTGCTCTGGGTGGTGAGGCGGAAGTGGATGGCGCCATGGGCCCATGGCTGGGCTATGCCACGACGCTGGCTGAACGGCGGGTGAAAGCGCGAAACCACGTTCCAGCGGCTGACTTCGCCAGCGCCGAGCCTGAGTTGTGGGTGCGCTTGCTGAGCGGGTATCGCCAGGAGGTCGCCGATGCGCTTTCCGCTTGGCCACACGAAGCGAAATCGCCGCGTTATCGGGCGCTGGCGGTCATCGCCACCGGCGACTGGCGGTCGTTTCGGAGCGATAAACCGCGTACCTTGCACGAACGCTACGCCGCGTTGCGCATTGGCTTTGAGGTGCGGAATTTAGGTTTGCTCGAACACCTGTCAGTGCGCGAGGCGAGCCACAATCCCTTCGTCGTCGCGAACATAAACTGGCGCGCCAACCGGTGGGGCCACTTGCAGACCGTCGTCGAAGAAACCCTCACTTTTACCGCTTGGATGCTTGCCAGCAGCGATCTGGATGACGCCACCGCCCTGCCGCTGCTGCTCGATCTTGGCGCAGCGTTGGAGGCGCCGATCGAACCTGGTCTTAGCAGGGTGGAGTGCTGGCGTCGCGTGATCGTCGCCAGCCGTCGGCTCGACGAACCTGCTCCGGCTGCGTTTGGTGCCGCGCTGGCAATCTGCGATCGTTTGATCGCGCGCGAACATGGCTTGATCGCGGCCGATGGCAGCTTGCGGCTTTACGGCCTTGGTGATCTCGCGGCCTGGAATCGTGACCGCTTCTATTCCAGCCTTTTCTCTGGCTATTCGATCGTGCGTAATCAGCAGGGCGATTATGCGAAAACCGACCAGGTTTTCCTGGCGAAGATCCGCGAACGCTCGCCCGATTCGATGATCGTGTGCCGGTACACCCTCGGGTATCAGGGCCACATCCACGTCTCCAACAATGACGCTGCCGCACCGGAAGCATGGGATCGTTACGCTGCCGCTATCGCCGAGGACATGACCCGCTCCAACGGTCACAGTCCCGGCATCATCGCGCACTCGTTGTCGAAACTCGCCATCGGGCGTTCTGAGCAGGCAGCCGGGATGCTGCGCCAACTGATGGCAGATCACGGTGCATTGGCGCCACGTGCGCACATCGAACGATTCGTAAGTGCCGCAGAGTTGTGCGGCGAAATCCCGCTCATTCTGCCGTCGCTGCGCCATTGGTCAAAAGCCGCGCCGATGGATTATGAGCTGCACGAACTCCTGCGCCGCTGGTCGCCGCAGAACACCATGCTGAGCCTCGATGGACGCAAACCGTTACGGTCTTGGCGCGATACGGTGGTCGACCAGCGCACGTTGCCCTGGCCTGGATTGGGGTTGAGCCACCATTTCGCTATCCGCTGGACCGGCGTGCTGCGCATCGACACCCCAGGGTCCTACGTACTCGCGACCGAATCGGATGACGGCAGCCGACTGACCGTGGGCGAGGTGATGATCGATAACAGCGGCATTCATCCGATGAACATCCGGCGCATGCGCGCCGACCTCAAAGCCGGCTGGTTGCCACTCACTTTGGAGTTCGCTCAAGGTGGCGGCGATGCCGGATGTCGACTGCTCTGGCAACCACCAGGCGCGACGAATCTGGTGCCGATTCCCACGGCGAATCTCGCCGAACGCGAAGGCGGTCCGGAGGGCCTGATGGCAGATGGGTTTGATCAGAATGGCCAGCCAACCGATGTCGGCCTGCCCGATCAGGGTGAACTTGCTTATGCGCGCACGCTGCCCTGGCACTTCTTGGTTCAGCACAAGGCCGGAGACGCATTGTGGAAAGTCGGACGCTACGTCGATGCCCTGGCGTTTTACCGAACCGTCCTGGCCCTGGATTCTCACGACCACGCTGGTCGTCGCGCTGCGCAGTGCCTGCTGTGGAACAATCCGCCAGACGTCGACGCTGCGATTTTGTTGATGCGCGAATATCCGGACCTGTGGATAAATGGTTGGGAACTGCCCTTGACGGTGAGCCACCTGCGTAACGTCGGGCGGTTGCAGGAAGTCGTCGACGCCATCGGCACCTACAACCGCGGCGACGAGTTATGGGCCTATGTGCGTGGGTACGCCGCCCTTGATCGCGGCGACCTGCGCACCGCGCGCGATGAATTCGTCAAGCTGCTGAGCGAGGGCAGTCCCGGCGACTATCACATGCCTTATTGGGCACTGAATTTCGCGCGCATGGACTGGGCCGTGCTCAACCGCCTGGACGGCAAGGAAACCGACTGGGACGAGGTCAAACGCGGCATCCAGCGCAGCGGTGGGATTAAACCCTATCAGGAGCTGATGCTCGACTGGCTCTCCAGCGCCGCGTCGTGGGAGGACTGTGTCGCCCGCGTGCCGATGGTCGAGGACGGCGAAGAACTCTATTACATCCAGGGCTTGGTGGCGATGACCACCGGCGATCACGCGACGGCAAAAATGCGCTTCCAAGAAGTCATCGACAAACACCCCAATTGGGCGGAGGTGTGGACCTGCAAGTCCTTGCTGAAGTGGTACCAAACCCAGACGCCAGAATCCCTGGCCAAGATCGCCACCGCCAAGCCAATCGGCAAACCGACAGCGACCCCAGGCAAGCCCAGGCCGGACGCCAACGACTTCTGAGGTGGACATCCTATATCCAATAAAAGATGGGTCATGCGCGGATGTTGGTTGGTGATGAGATTTGGTTTAACAAGTGGACATCCTTTTTTGTCCTCCTTTATTGTTCCTGACCCTTTCGCTGGTCATTATGCGCAGGATGCTCCGCCTTCGTCCAAGATCGAATCATACGCGCCGGCGAGCGCGACAAAAAAGTCCGGCCACCATCCCGACCCAACGCGTTCATACCGCAAAGGATTCACCCATGCGTCTTCCCCTGTTCTTGATTCCGGTCATCTGCCTCGCTGGCTGCACGACCGACGCCAACCGCACCGCTGCGGCGGCTGCCCAGGAAAAGCCCGCGGCACCCACCGCGACCACACCCGCTCCAGCAGCAACTTCGGGATCGGTCAGCGTACCGACGGTCAGCACGGCCACCCCCGCTACGGTCGTGGCTGCTGTCCCTGGGCCCGCGCCGAGCCCAGTCGTCGCCGATCTCTCGAAGTTCAGCGATCCGACGGAAAATACCGAACACTTCGGCTATGACGATGGCGCCGGACGCATCTTCCTCTACTCCGGCGGTGTCATTGTGCTGCCGGTGACGTTGACCGTTGACGGCGACTACGAGCTCGCGATCAGCGCCGCCTGCGATGAAGCCGACGGCCAGAAAGCCAAGTTCAGCGTGACCATTAACGGCAAAGCCGTTGGCGAGGAGGTCACCTGCACAACCGTCGATACCCATGAATACGTGATCAATGCCCCCGGCCTCAAAGCCGGCGACCATAAAATCGCCATCACCTTCCTGAATGACATTTACAAAGAGAACGAGTACGACCTCAACTTCTTCGTCCACGGCGTCACCGTACGTCCGGTGAAGTAACGGACCTCTCAGACTCCTGCTCGCTGCACGCGATGAGTGCGGCGTCTGGCGTCTGGGTTACCAGGCCAAACACAGTTAATGCCTGTTCTTAAGTTTCATTAAGTTTCCTGTCCTCCTGTCAACTCGAACTCGGACGCGAGCGAGAAAAACGCAAGGAAATCGCCTGGGAACTCAAGGAACCGTGGTCAAGTGCTATCGGGTACTATTACTATTGGGTTCCGCACGAAGAAAGCCCTGGCAATTGCCAGGGCTTTCTTCGTGGTGATCAACGGCAAGCATTTGCCATTTATACGTAGGTCATTTTGCTTTGTCGGCAGCAGCTTTTTCAGCTTTCGCTGCTTTATCGGCGGCGGCCTTTTCGGCTTTCGCTGCTTTATCGGCGGCAGCTTTTTCGGCTTTCGCGGCTTTATCAGCGGCGGCTTTTTCGGCTTTCGCGGGATCGATTGGAGCCTTTGCTCCTTCAGCAGCAGGCAGAGCCGCACGTTTCACAATGCTGTTCCCCGTCAGTGGGTCGCCTGGCTTGTCGCCGAAGACGCGGAAAGCGAGAATGTGACCGGTTTCATCAGCAGTGTACACGGTGCGATTTTGGTCGCGAACGTCCTGATATTGAGCCACAAAAACCGCGTCGCGTGGATCCAGGCGACCCTTGCTGTCGCGATACTGCTGATGCATTTCGTTGACGTTCCAGCTCCACATGACTTTGCCGGTCGCGCGGTGCAGGGCGTTGATCACCGTGCTGTCGCCGTTGGTAACAAACAGATGTTCAGGAGTCGAACCGACCAAACGATTATATCCTGCAACAAACCATTCGACGCCCATTCGTTCGACTTCGAGCGGATGCTTTTTGTCCGCCTCGGTGAAGGGCACGGTGTCAGATTGTGTTTTCACTGCATACAAACCTGCTGGCTTGTCGGCGCCTGCGTCTACCCACACATAAATCCGATTGGGTTCACCGGCGAACGCGAATGGCGCACGTTTAATCGCGCCATGAAAATACAAAGCTCCGATGCGCTGACCGGAAAGGCGATTGAGCGCGTAGAGCGTATTGTTGTCGTTGCCGACATAGAGCACGCGGCCACGGGGCAGGGCTGAGCCGTAAATTGCCGCGCCAGAATCAAAGCTCCACGCCTCTTCACGATCCAATTTGAAGGCATGCACGTAACCTGCATGGTCACCAACGTACACTTGGTCTTCGTAGAACACGGGTGCGGCGGTCAACGATTGGCGCAGATTAAGCTGCCACAATTCGCGCGGAGAATTTTTATTGGGATCATTGGTAACCACGCGCATGCGACCTTCCCAGTCGCCGATGAAAATACGCTGGTCCGTATCTGGACCGATCGCCAGTGGACTGGTCGACGGTGAAAATGGCAGCGCCCAGCTCCATACCACCTGACCGTAAACCGCGTCAAAACATGAGAGCGTGTCGGCTGAAATCACCCACATGCGCTGATCGGTGATAGCCTCACCCGAACTATTGAACGCGCTCGCGCTGCTGGATCCCGGCAATAAACGTGCTGGCCTGTCGAACGTGGGCGTTACCCAGCGAGTATGGCCACTGTAAGCGTCAATGGCGTAGATTTCGTACGTTTCGACTACCTGGAAATAAACAATGTCTGGCAACTCTGGGTTGATCCAGGCGTTGCGAATAGGCTTGGGTAACTGCAGATCCCAAGAGAGCTCAAAGGACGTGTCCTTCAGCTGGCGAACTTTTTTGTCGGCGAGCTTGGTGGTGTCGCTCGTTCCAGTTGCCTTTACCGTGGACTTATTCGTCGGTGCCGTGGCATCCGCACGGTCACCGCCACAGCCAGCCAGAGTGGCGAGCGTGCTAACAAGGGCCGCAGCGAGGAACACCGAAGCGGCGCCCGTACGAGGAGTAATCTGGATGGACATGAGTGGTGATCCTTCGCTACCTGTGCATCAACAGCGAATCATTCGCCGCGCGCCTGTTCGTAAGTCTTGAGCGCGCCCTTAGCTCACTGGCCGCTGGCCTTGTCACGGCTCTGAAGCGTCGCCTTGAGGTCGGGCAGTTTATCGCCCGCCTCCGGGTTATCCGTCCGCACGGCATCATAATACTGCCAAAGTTCTTCTTCGACTTTTTCCTGACGCACATCTTTTTCATCGGTGATGTTATTCAGGAAAAATTTCGCATAGGCCATCGACTTCCGCTGTTCCAATCGCTGGAAGGTATTGACCCATTCCCAGCCATTCTTCACCATTTCAAATTCATCCAGATGGCGGAAAAATTCATCGCCAGGGCGATGGTAATGAATCGTATAGACGCGACGCAAGTAACGTGACTCGACATAATTACCGACTTCCTGCTGCTTACGTTCAGGGGCACGCAGCCGGAATTTGTTCGACAGGCCACGAACCTCGACGCTGATCTTTTTGCCATAGACGCTTAGCCGATTGAACAACACCACGCCGAAAATTTCGCCTTCGGCGACGCCTTCTTCATTGCGCTTATTGGCGTCATACGGAGGAATTTCTTTGACGCGAATCTCATCGACCGTCAACAGTCGACGCTGGGCCACTTCTTCGACCTCTTCGCGCACGCGCTTGAACACCGCATCGCGCGAGCGTTCACCGTAGTCTGGGAAATTGAAGTTTTCATGGCTACCGCTGCCAATGGGCTCATCCAACAGATGAATACGGGTTCCGTGTTCATTATAAGCAATAACGGTGATGTTCACCTTACGCGTACGTGATGTGAGGTTTCCGCGGTCAACAATCACGCCATCCGGGCCATCGACCTTATCAATCGATAATTTGGCGCCTTCGACTTTGGCGTATTCGTGCTGCTCAGTAATGGATTTCAGGATCTCGTTATAGCGGCTGGGCTTGGCGATCGCAGAGCGAGTGGCGTCTTTGATCTCGTTACGTAGCCGAAAGGTCAAATAACTGTACACATGGAGGTTGCCGAGGCCGTCTTTCAGCGAAATCTCATCCATCACCAAGGGCTCAAAGGCCAGCTCGTAGAGCTCGGTGTCGCGCTGCTGAACGAGTTTTTCCAGCTCCGCTTTTTGATCCAGATACTCTTGATTCAGAGCCCCAGCGACACCAGGAGCGCCCGCTGCTGGTTCGGCGTCTGCCGCAAAGGCCGTCGACGTCAGCGCTGTCGCTCCCGTCAGGACAAGGCCTGCAATCATGGTTAGCGCCGGCATGATCGAGCTGATGCGTAGGTGACGCATAGCGGCTCCTCTCGGAATGGGTGCAGCCTTGGACCCGACAACGGGCCTGCGGGGCTACGACTAGGAGCGGCGACGTTAGATTGGGGAGGGGTGCCCGCAAGGCAGCCGAGAGAAACCTGTCCGCGCAGTGCATCAGACGGTGAAAACGAGGCGGCGCCGTGCGTTGATGTGGGGGAAAGCGCTGGAAAAACGCTGTGAAAAGCGTTTTTTCGCGGTGTCAGCGCGGTGTCAGAGCGGTGTCGCCGACATCAAAGCGGTCACCGACCTCGGCGCCTGATCGTCAGATTGACGACGTCGTGCTCATCCGTTGCCGCGCCACGCGCAGGCGCACGCCGTCGCCACCATCTAAATAATAGCCCGGCAAATTCTCATACAGCGTAAAGCCGAGTCGTTCGTAAAGCGCGCGCGCGGCAAGGTTATCGCTGCGTACTTCCAACGACAGGACGGTAATCGCCGGCGACAATTGCTCCGCCAGTTGTCGCACCAGCAGCCCACCGATACCGCGACCGCGCTGCTGCGGATCCACGGCCAAGGAATACAAACGGGCGGTATGACCATCGCGACGCAGCAGCGTGTTCAGCGCACCGATCACCAACGTTCCATCCAACGCAACCAGCGTCACCGCGCTGCCGCGACGACGCGCCGTGCCGAGCAAATGCCGCCACGTGCTGCGAGCAAAACGATCGGTCGGGGAAAAACTACGGGTTTCAAGAGCAGTGATCGCGTCAATACACTGCTCGTCAGCAACCGCCACTTTGGGCGGTTTGGGCGGAGAGCGCAGGTCTCCATTCGCCGCAGCCTTCACGCGCTGGCGGCCTTCGTTTCAATCCAGCCTTCCCACGGTTCACCCGCGAGTTGACGAACGACATTGCGGTAAACTTCGGGGCTCTTGGAATCTTCCAGGCCAGCGTCGATGTTGGGGTTGTCGTTTACTTCGATAACCACAAAGCCGTCGTCGAGTTCTTTGACATCGACGCCGTAAAGACTGCGGCCAATCGAACCGCCCGCCCGCAATGCGACTTCGATTAAACGTGGGTCAATCTGGCTCTTTTCGACGCCGACCACATCGCACAACGTTGGGCGACCTTCGGTGTCCTTGTCGTGCGCGCGCCAAGCGCCCTGGGCCATGACGTATTTGACCACAAACAAAACTTTGCCGTCAAGAATGGTCACTCGCCAATCGAACGACGAAGGCAGATATTGTTGCACCACCAAGCGATCGGCACGACGCAAGAAGCGCTTGCCGACTTTGACGAAGTTGGCTTCGTCATGGACTTTTTCGACGTAAGCGCTGAAGGATGAGTTCGGCGCCTTGAGCACCAACGGACGGCCGTAAATTTCAAACAATTCACGCGCCTGCTCGACCGTCACTTCGTCGTCGGTCAGAAAACAAGTATCCGGAATCGGCACGTCAGCGCGCATCAAATGCTGATACATGTTCACTTTGTCGCAGCAGACCATGATCGAATCGGGCTCATCGATCACGCGCAGACCGTGAACTTCGGCCAAGCGGGCGGCGACGTAACTGGTGTTCAGCGGATCGGTCAACGCGCGAATCAACAGTCCGTCGTAGCGCGGAATGTTCATGATTTCTGAGCGGAATAAAAAATCACAGTCGTGGCCAAGCTTTGCCGCAGCAATGCGGAAGTTGGTCAAAGCCG
>JANMYZ010000616.1:0-2866 GCA_031382605.1 Planctomycetota bacterium
ACGCCATCGTCGCCGAACTCACCGGCACCACCCGCGATCCCCGATCCGCAACGCGCTCATCGTCATCCACCCCAGGCACCGGTCGCCGAGGCCGACCACGCAAAACCGCATGAGCTGAACCTAGAAAACGCAGTAGAAAACCATTTTACCGCTAAGCCGCCAAGAGCGCAAAGGACTTACAGCAAAATCAGGCTTCACCCGTTTAGTAAAGCCATTGATTGTCTAGATTTTGATTCGGACCTGTGATTTCCTTAGCGTCTTTGCGCCTTGGCGGTGGAAGGTTGAATTCCTACTGCGGTTTTTAGGCTGAACCCAGCCCGGCAGAGCCGGAACCAAAGGTTCATGATCGGCTCAGCCGGGCTGGGATGCTGTTGTTGCAGGGCTTCGCCCCACACCCCACGTACTACGCGCCGAAAATCTTCGTATGATAAGGAGATTTCGGCGCGTAGTACTACAGAGCTTGGTGGAGCTGAACGGCCGAGGCTTACGAATTTCTGCTCTCGGCGTCCATTTCTTGTGCGAGACGCGGCAGGCATTCGACCGCGTAGGCTGGCAATGAAAGCAAGCGGTAGCGCGCCGGGTTGCCGGTCGCTGCCGTCGTGCTGATGTCTTGAATGACTGGTGCAGCGCTGTTGAAGCGGGCGGCCCAGGTCAGTTGCTGTTCGGCCATGAAAACGTGCAGGCTGCGCATGGCACCACCAGCACCGGCCTTTACTTCAATGGGCAGCACATGGCCGGTTGGCGCCGCGAGGTAATCGACCTCGGCAGACGACGAACGGGCTTCGCGCGCCCAATACCACAATGCCGGCTCCTCGTTGCCATGCCCGATCAGGCGCAGCAATTGGCCAACGGCCTGCTCGGCAATGGTGCCCGCGTTTACTAGGGAAATATCGTCGTTTCGCTCCAGGGCGGCGAGATCAAGTCGCAGCGCTGAACTGACAAGGCCGATGTCGAGGTGGATCACCTTGATGACCTTCGCGTCAGCCCCAGCCCCAAGCGGCAGGCCTTTCCCAGGCGCAGAGACGACGCGATGACAGACGCGAGCGAGCGTCAGCAAATCGAGGGCCTGTTTGAGCGCGACAGAGCGCTCATCGCGATCGACTTTGGCGTAAGTAAATTTCTGACCGAGCTGATTCGGCACGCTGTCGAGCACCGCCGCCAGGCGACGATGATGAACGCGGTCGGCATACTTAGCGAAATCGTCCCGCATGGTGGCCAGCAATTCGCGATGGACCTCGCCGACGGAGAGGTACGAACGTTCTCGCGCGAAAACGTCAACCGCAGCAGGCATCCCGCCGACCAAAACCCACGAACGAAAAAGCGCACTGGCCTTGGCATGCAACTCCACTGGCACTCCGCTGCGAATTGCCGTCACGGTGAGGCTATCGTTCAACCAACGAACAAGAGGCTCTTCACCACAAGCGTGGCAGAATTCGATGAAGCCCATCGGCTCCAGGTGGAGGTACGAGATCCGGCCGACTGGCATTGAAAAATGATGCTCGGCCAATGCAAAATCGAGCAGAGAGCCAGCTGCGATCACCGGCATCTGCGGCAGCTCTTCGGCGAACCAACGCAGTTTTGCTAGGACTTCGGGCACCGCCTGGATTTCGTCAAGGAAAAGCAGCGCTGAGCCGTCGACGGGAATGCGCTGTCCGAGTTGTACCTCCAAGCGTTGGAGAACTGCCCGGGGATCGTTGTCGGTAAAGCAAGCCGCAGTCTCGGGCCACCGCTCCAGGTTGACCTCAACCACCCGCCCAAATCGCTGCGCGCCCCAGGTACGAACCAGCCACGACTTGCCAACCTGGCGAGCGCCACGGAGCACCAACGGCTTGCGCTGAGCCTTATCAGCCCAGGCCTGGAGATCACGAACGCGGTATCGCAGCATAAAAAATGCTAAAAGACAAGGCACATTTAGCAAGATGAACGACTATCATGATCAGACGATTGCCAACTGACCACAACGACCGAGGTCGTTGCTATGTCGACCTAAGCGGGCCGAAGTTCACGAAAGCTCGGTGAAATCTGCTTCGCAATCGCCGCAGACCCAGTCCAGGCAGGGCCAGGCATTTATTCCATCGACTACGGCTTCGCCCATTAAAGAGCCGACGCTGGCGCCGCCTGGGATGTCAGGCAGTCCGGTTCCCACCGTTCCTAAAGTCACGCGGCGAGCATCGCAGGCTCCGGTCCATGCTCGCGCCGCCGCTCTCCAATCGCCGCCCACCATGCGGACGATCGCTGGCAGCGTCGGATCGAGCGGCGCCCATTGCCCATCGAGGGCCTGCGCTTCGAGCCAAAAATGTGGATTCGCGATGCGGCTGTCGGCGACCATGCCTGCTTTCAATCGCCATGGACGCGAGCGTTCATTTAAGCGCGCGCCAAGTGCGAGAGCACAGTCAAGACAACTGCCGACCCAGCGCGGAGTCAGCTGCCCAGTGAGAGCATGCGACGACAGCGCTTGACGATATTCCCAGGGTTGATGGTGGCGATATTCGTAGCGAAAATCCGCCGCCACTTGTTCAACCAATGCGGCGAGTTCCCGCTGTTCCGCGCTGTCATAATCGAGCACGTGAATGGGACTCAGTCGCAGTTGTGATTCCATGCTGACGAGCGGTTCGCCTGCGCTGACCGTGCCTTGCACGCGCCACCAATCGCCGTCGTTGATGGTGGTGCAACCAGTCAAGCTGGGCGGTACATCGCGCTCAATCTGTTGCGTCGCGCTGGGCGACGCGCGTGCTACCCACCAGGTCAGGTGACGTGGACCATCTTTGGTATCGGGCAAATAAAGGCGCTGAGTTCGTTTCCAGGTCAGGTGGCGTGGACGATCTTCGCCGGCCAAGAACGGCGCAAAAAAAAGTAAGTACGTGCG
>JANMYZ010000618.1:0-4435 GCA_031382605.1 Planctomycetota bacterium
TGGCGCAAGTCTTGGTGATTTTCTGAATGGATGTGATGTCGACCGAAAGGCAGCGATAGAACACGGAGTACCAGAGCACCAGAGGAAGAGGCAAGACGTTACGTTGAAATATTGCAACACCTTTTGAGTGAGGGTTCAAAAGAGTTCAACTCTCTCGGCTCTGGTGCTCTGGTGCTCTGTGTTTTATCTATTGCGGTGCTTCGGCTAAATCTCAAACCCGCGATCGACGAGGTCTTGGACGTCTAAGAGGCCGACTAAGTGTCCGGCGTCATCGACGACGGGCAGTTCGTTAATTTTCTTTTCGGCGCAGAGGCGCAGAGCGGCTTGCAGGAGTTCGCCTGCGCGCACGCAGCGACATGGCATGGTGGCGTAGCGTTCGACGGGTCCGGCTAAGACGCTAGCGGGATCGTCGCCCCGGGTGAGCACGCGACGCAGGTCGCCGTCAGTGAAAATGCCGCGTAAAATGCCGCTTTTATCGACTAAGACGACGCTGCCCGCGCGGGCTTTGGTGATCGCACGCATGCAGTCGACGACGGGCGTGGTGCCGATGACGGCGGCGACGCGATCTCCGGAGCGCATGGCTTCACGGGCGGTCATGAGTTTGCGGCCGAGGGCTCCGCCTGGATGAAAACGTGCATATTGTTCGGGGGTGAAGCGGCGCAGACGTTGAACGGTCAGCGCCACGGCGTCGCCAAGGGCAAGCATCGCGGTGGTGCTGGCGCTTGGTGAAAGACCGAGCGGACACGCTTCGAGCACGCGGCCAATGGATAATGAAATGGTGGCGTGGCGGGCGAGCGGTGAATCGATCATGCCGACGATGGCGATCAGGGGTGCGCCGATGTGGGTAAAGCTGGGTAACAGCGCGATGAGTTCTTCGCTCGATCCGCTGTTGCTGAATGCCAAGATCACATCGCTGCTTTGGAGCATTCCGAGGTCACCGTGGCGCGCCTCTGCCGGATGCAAAAACAGACTGGGCGTTCCTGTGCTGGCAAAAGTGGCGGCGATTTTGCGGGCAATGAGCCCAGCTTTGCCGACGCCCGTGGCAACCAAACGGCCCGGTTTGCCAGCGCCGCATTGCGTCAGGATCAGGCGACATGCGTGTTCGAGCGTCGCGCTTTGTTGCTCTGCCAGCGCGATCAGGCCCTCGACCGCTTTGGCTTCGGTGCGCAGGACATCAATAATGCTGCTGATGGTTTCGGACAACGGCGCTTCGGACATGGGTCGGGAGTGTGGTTTTGCATTGTCGGAGGGAAAGAGGGGGCGGCAGAGGGATGCCCGACATTTACCGCCAAGCCGCAAAGGGCGCAAAGGAAGGCCCAAAACGGGTTGAACGTGAATGCTCATCTTTGGTTTTGATTCAATTCAGGCCATGAAAAGTCGATTTTTGTCTTTCCTTTGCGTTCTTCGCGGCTCAGCGGTGATATTTGAAGAGGGAGGCGCGCGATGCGGTCGTTGCTGAACGTCGGATCTTTACACACTCCCGCGCCATGCCTGTTCCTCCGACTATTTCCGCGACCTCGACGATTCCGACGTTTGTCGGGGATCGACTGTACGGCATTAGTCTGCGACCACAGGAATTAGCGATTTATGGCGACGCGGTGTCTTTTACGCTGCGTTATGGACCGGTGGTTGATGATCCGTCGGCTGAGCTGAACCAGCATTTCAAGCTGTTGGTGCTGGAAATTCACGCTGATTTGAAACAAGACGACGCGCTGGCTCATGGCAAACCGCGTAAACTTCAGTTGCTCAAATGCGGCTGGGAATTGGAACTGAACACCGTCGCCGCTTGCCGTACGGATGCTTTGAACGAGCAAAGCGCGGAGGTGCCGCGTTTGCTAGAACGCATCGCCGATACGGTGAATGAGCTCGCCCGTCGCGCGGGGTTAGAGGCTCCGCTGGGGCCGGAACTGGTGACGGATCTGTTGCGGCGTTATCGCTTGGGTCTCGTCGCTCCTGCGAATGGATTGCAGTAAACTGCTAGTGGCGGTTAAGCATTCATTGAAGGTATACCAAAATCTTCATCGATCAGACGACTTGATATCTACTCAGTGCATACCTAAGGTCCGCCTTCCCCACCTCAGTCTGGCAACAACGCTAGCGGGAGCATGTTTGTGTCCGAATCACGTCCGCCTGAAACCATGGTTGCCAATGAGGCCCTTCAGGGACCGCAGTTACCGCTGTGGTTGCTGAAGCGTTTTTGGGTACTGGCACTCTTATTGGCCATCGGCGCGGTGTGGTTTTTGGTGTGGTTTCGCGGCGCGTTTGACGACAAAGGTTACGCTCCGCTGCAACCGATCGCGTTCAGCCATCAGCTGCATGCTGGTGAAATGAACATGGACTGCACGTTCTGTCATTTCAACGCCGAACGCGGTAAACACGCAGGCGTGCCGCCGATGTCGGTCTGCTTGAGTTGCCACGGTGCAGACAAAGGTGCGGTAGCGTCGAAGAGCCCTGAAATTGCTAAGCTGCTCGCGATTTCTGACAAGGGAAGCTACACCGGCGAAGATGGTACGATTCACGAAGGCGGCGTGGTGCATTGGAACCGCGTTCATAAATTACCTGACCACGTTTATTTTAATCATCAATGGCACGCCAAAGCCGGCGTCGCTTGTCAAACCTGTCATGGCCCGGTCGAAAAAATGGCCGTCGTTCGTCAGCATGCGACGCTATCGATGGGCTGGTGTCTCGACTGTCATCGGAAATCAAATTACGTCGGCGGACTGGCCTTTGATGGCCAACCGGCGACCTTCACGGTTGGTACGGCGAATTACGATGTGATGCGTCAAGAGCGCACGGTCGACGATCCGTTGGTTCAATTCAAAGAACGTGAAATCGCGGGGAACACCGCTGATAAAGCCGCCGAGAAAAACGCTGCCCATGGCGTTGTTCATCAGCCCGTGTTGAGCGCAACCGATAAGGCTGCAGCAGATAAAAAAGCCAAGTTTATGGCTCAGATTTTGGCTAAAGAAAATCAGGGCCTGCCCCGCTGGCGCATTGCTGATCTGCCGATGACGCATCAAAAAGTGTACAGCGAGCTTTATCGCGGAAGCGACGGCAAGCTCAACTTTGATGATTTTTCCAAGACCTTCATGAATGCTCCGACGCATTGCAGCACCTGCCATCAGTGAGATCAGACGCGAACATTGCGCTGCCACGGAACCCCGACCTATGACCGATTCTTCGCCGACGCTGAACCCTTCATCCACGCATGCCGCGCCTCGCCGCGTCTGGCGTGCGCCTGAAGAACGTGCGCTTACCGATGCTGGCGTGAGCGCCGATGAATTTGGCCCAGAAGTTGCCCGCGCGATCGCCGATTTGCGCACGGCTCACGGTCATTCCAACGTCAGCTGTCAGCCCGCAGGCAATACCGATGAAGCGCTCAGTGAACTGCGCCGCGAACTGACCTCCACTTTACCGGCGGTGAATCGCCGTGGTTTCATGCAATTGACCGGCGCTGCGGCGGTGTTTGCCTTGGCTGGCTGTTACAAGAAGCATCCCGATACCATCGTGCCTTACGCGCATCAGCCAGAAGGCCGCACTATCGGCAAGGCGGTGTATTTCAGTTCCACCGTGCGCGATTCTGGTCGTCCAGTGGCGGTGATGGTCAAAACCTACGATGGCCGTCCGATTAAGATCGAAGGTAATCCCGATCATCCGCTGACTCGCGGTACCGCTGATGTGCGGACGCAGGCGTCGTTGTTGAATTTGTATGACCCTGATCGTCTGCAAGACGGCCCGAAGAAACGTACGGATAAAGCCATCGTTTCGACGACCTGGAGCGAACTCGATGCGGCCGTCGGCGCGGCGTTGAAGAGCGCTGGAAGCATCGGCCTTATTACCGGACCGATTGATGGTCCGGCGAACAAAGCGTTGATCGACATTTTCATTAAGGGTTTCGGCGGGCGAGTGGTGCATGGCGTACACGACACCCGTGCGGACTTGCCGTTTGCTCAAGGCCGTGGTCCGTTGGTGCGGCACATCGAAAAAGCATCGTTGCTGGTTACCCTCGGCGGTGATTATTTGGCGGATGTTGGCCTGGATGAACTGGTTGCCTTCGGTGATTTCCGTCGCCTGCGTGGCACTGGGAAAGAATCCGATCTTGGCCAAGTCATCAGTTTCGAAGCCGTGCTCAGCCAAACCGGTGGAGCCGCCGATCTGCGCGTGCGCGTTGCGTCCGATCGCTTGGTCCATGTCGCCTGGGGCATCGCTGAACTGGTTGCCAGGGCCGTCGGACAACAGATTCCTGCGGGTATCGCTGCCGCGTTAGAAAAAATCCGTGGCGGTAAGTCGCTTTGTGATGCGCTGGGTTTGAAAAAGATTGGTGAACAAGACGCGTTGGCATTTACTGCCGAACGCTTGCTGACGCTGAAAAAAGCAGGCAAAAGCAGCTTGGTTTACGGCGTGCCGCATAGTACCAGCAGAGCCAATGGTGACT
>JANMYZ010000657.1:0-7871 GCA_031382605.1 Planctomycetota bacterium
GCCTTAGCGGTGAACCTAAAGAACGTAGTAGGAATTCAAACTTCCACCGCAAAGACGCAAAGACGCCAAGAAAAAGCAAGGGTTTGAATAAAACCTAGATGATCAATGGCCTCACCAAATGGGTGAATATTGATTTTGCTGTAAGTCCTTTGCGCTCTTGGCGGCTTAGCGGTAAAATGGTTCTCTACTGCGTTTTTTAGGTTTAGGCTAACGTCAGCGCTTTACCCAGCGATCGAGCATGATTTGTAGGGCGTTCATATCGACGGGCTTTGGCACGAGATCATCCATGTCGGCGTCGCGGAAACGTTGACGATCGTGATCAAGTACGCTCGCGCTCATTGTCACGATGGGTATGTGGCTACCTGGACGTTCTAATCGGCGAATTTCCCGCGTGGTATCGACGCCGTTCATTTCCGGCAGTTGGTAGTCCATAAAGATGATGTCGAAGACCGTGCTGATAAAATGTCTGAGCGCTTCTTTCCCCGTAGTTGCCACCACCACGGTGCAGTTTAATTTGGTTAACATTTTGGTGGCGACGATTTGGTTGGTCAGGTTGTCTTCCACCAACAGTACGCGGATGGGTTGTTGTTCGGAAATCGGTGAACCAATCGCTGGGCGTTTACCGGACGATAACGATCCACGCGCTTCGGCTAGGCTGTGGCGGGTGATCAACTCAGTAAATGAATGGGCTTCTTTGACATGCGCGATAGTTGCAAGCGCGTCGCGCAGATCGAGTGAGCGCACGGGTTTGATGAGGTATGCGCTAAATCCAGCTTCACGCACCATTTTGGCGTCGCCGCGTCGGCCGACAGAAGTCAGCATGATGAGAGCCGTACGACGCAGCGACGGGTCAGCTTCGATGGTTTGGCCAAGGGTAAGCCCAGGGCCATCGGCTAAGGTGGCATCGATGAGCGCAACGGCGAAAGGCCGTCGGTTCGCATCCGCTTGGCGTAGCATTTCCAACGCTTCTTCAGCACTCGGTGACGTTGCGGCGTGGCAGTTCCAGGCGGCCAGCTGTTCGTTGATAATGCGTTGGTGCAGAACATTGCGCTCGACCACCAGCACGCGCAATCCATTGAGATCGGTGGCGGGCAAGGTTGGTGCCGCACTGTCACGATCGATAGGCAAACTGACGCGAATGGTGAAGGTCGAGCCCTGCCCTACTTTTGATTGGAGCTCGACCGTGCCGCCCATCAGCCCCATGAGTTGACGACAGATGGCGAGGCCTAATCCGGTGCCGCCAAATTCTCGGGTGGTGGAGGTATCCGCTTGAGTAAATTTATCGAAGATCAAAGCCTGTTTGTCATCTTCGATGCCGATGCCGGTGTCGGTTATCGCAATCGTTAACTGTGCAGCGGCGAGGTCGCTCGACGTACAGGTGGCGTCGACATAGATGTGGCCGTGTTGGGTAAACTTGATGGCATTGCCAAGCAAATTGCTTAGTACTTGGCGTAGACGACCGGGATCGCCGATGACTCGTACGGGCAGATCCGGCGCTTGGCGGCAAATCAATTCCAGTTTTTTTTCTGTGGCGCGGGCGGCAAAGAGTTCGACCGAATCGGTGATCGCCAGGGCGAGGTCAAAAGGGATCGGTTCGAGCGTGAGTTTCCCTGCCTCAATTTTCGAGAAGTCGAGAATGTCGTTAATGACGGACAACAGTGAATTACCAGAATCCTGAATAGTTTTGGCGTAGTCCCGCTGTTCGGAATCAAGGTCGGTATCAAGGATCAGCTCAGTCATACCCATGACGCCATTCATTGGCGTACGAATTTCATGCGACATATTGGCAAGGAAGTCGCTCTTCGAACGATTGGCGTCTTCTGCTCGGTTTTTGGCTTCTTCTAAATCACGGGTGCGTTCTTCGACCTGACTCTGTAAGGTGGAATTGAAACGACGCAAATCGAGATCGCGTGCTCGCACTGCTTCGCGCATGGCCGAGAACGCGTAGGACAGCCGCCCAATTTCATCCATGCGATCATCGGTTGGAACAGCGGAAAAATCGCCTCGGGCAAGTTGCCCGCTGGCGCTTAAGAGAATGTTGAGCCGTCGCGTGTAGCGCCGCACCGCAAACAGCACTGCACCGACGCTGATCACCAGAGCAGCCACGAGCACGCCGAGAGTTCCCAGAATTTGGCGCTGGAGCGAGGCAGCAATGGGCTCATCGCTCATTCCGACGACGGCTTGGCCGAGAGCGATTTTTTTTCCTGCGGGTTGGTTGCTTTGGTCATCAAGGGGGTCATCGAAGATGCCAATGGCGCTGTCGGCCTGTTCGACTGCAGCGCGACCGAGCACCGTGCGGTCACCTTCGCGGGCCTGAAAACGGCGCCATGCGGATTCCTGATTGGCGGCAGAAGCCTGTACGTTTCCTTGTTCGTCGAGGATGGCGACAAAGACCACGTCGCCGTGCGCGACAAAGCGGCGCATCAGCCGATCAAGTTCAGTTTTGTCGAGCACCGATAAAGGCAGCTCGCAAGCTGCGGCCATGCTTTTTGCCAGGGCTTCAGCTTCGTGATCCTGTGCCGCACTCAGGAAGCGATCCGCCTGAATAATGGACGTGGTTGCCATCGCAGAGAGCGCGACGACGAGCACCGTCACGGTTAAGAGAGTGGCCTTACTCAGTAAACTCATCGCTGCACGAGGTTCGCTCACGTCAGCGTCCTGGCTGGAAAATATGCTTGGCCCGTTGCACCACCGCAGGTGGCAGGGTCAGCGAAAGTTTTTGTGCGACGACCAGATTGAGCGAGATGTCATAAATCGGCGGCGTCACGGTATTGGTCAGCGTTTTCTTGTTTAAGACATCGCGCACCAGCGCTGCGGCTTGTTTACCCTGGGTCGCCGGTTCCAGCCCCACACCAAATAGTGCGCCCGCGCGGACGAATGAGGTGGAAAAGCCGAACACGGGAACTCGTCGTCGCAGGCTCGTCAAAAGTAGGCTGCGGACGGTCGCTTCGTTCCAGATGACGGTGTCGGGCGTGGTCCACACCACGTCGATATTTCGGCTCAACAACAGGTCGATCGCTATTGCTGGTGATCCCTGAAGATCGATAGCCACGATTTCGAGTTTCCAACCTTGCGGCAGAAGTGCGCGTGATTTTTCCATCGCCTGACGGCTCTGTTCATCGCCATGGCGATAGAGCAAACCGATGGTGCGTGCGTGCGGCAAGGTTTCTGTGATCAGCTGTATTTGTTGGTCGGGTGGCACATCAGTGCTAATGCCCATGGCGGTGGGCATTTTTTGTAAGCCGGCTGTCAGCGGGTCGCTGACCATGCAATAAATCAGCGGTGAAATGGCGACTTTGCGCTCGTGCAGCCAAATTGCCGCCGCCGAACCGATCGCTACGACGCAGTCGGCATTGGCCGGTAAGGTCGTGATGTCGGCAGTGATTTGCTCTAGCGTCACCATTGAGCAGTGCTCAGACGCTAAGCTGATCGTGAGCGCTTCTTGGGCCTGACGATATGGTGGCAGGTCGGCGCTGATGACGATGACGACCTCGCTGGAAGGCGACGGTGCGACGACCAGAAACAGCAGAATGCCGGTCGCCAGCATTCTCTGCCAGGGAGTGATCGTTGGTGGCTGAAATAAATTCGTGCGTCGTTTCATCCGGATTAAAAGTCCAACACACCACGGACAAAAAACGTCTGCCCTGGAGTGCTATGCGGCAGCGCGGTGCCCGTCGCGGCAACCGGATCGTCCTGGTGATGAAACACATCCCACACGCCGATCATCAATTCGCCAAGATGTTGTGGCAGCGCCCAGGCCAGCGTGAGGTCGCATTGATGATGAATGCTGACGTGCGTTCCGACCGGCAGATCGGCATCATCTGAACTGCTGGAAAACGCGTAGTTGAGAGTGAAGGAAAACCGCTCTGGTAAGGGCAGTCGAGTGGTGACTCCAACTTTGTGTTCTGCGGGGGTGAAAGCGCGAATTTCTTGATCGACCTGATCAGTTTCAAGATGGTTGTATGCGTACCACGTGCTCATGCGTGCACGCTGCGCGCTCCAGGTTGTCATGGGCGCCCAGGTCAGTTCGACCTCGGCACCATCGCCATCAGCACCGTCGATATTTTGCGCTTGGGTGTCAAAATTAGGCAGGACAGTAAAGCCAATCAAGTCTTCGTAGCGTTGGTGATAGAGATCAACGCGGGCCAAGAAATCGCCTTGAAATTCACCGCTATATCCAGCTTCAATCGACCACGTGTGTTCGTTGTTGAGGTCGTCGCTGGGGATCAAATTGAAGAACGGTGGGGTACTGGAAGTGGCATCGCGCAGCGCGGGAAGTGGGGTGCGATAAGCGCGGGCACAGGCAAGTCGCAGAAGGTGGTTTTGCGCGCTATCAAGGCCATAAATAAATGCGAGTCGCCCAGCCCAATCGCTGCCAGTACCATCATAATAGTCCCCGCGAATTTGTGCTTCGACGCTGAGTCGTTCGTGCGCCTGCCACTTATCGATTACAAATGCACCGTAGCGCTGCTCGTGATAAGGCGCATTGGCAAGATCGAATTCTGGCGGGATTCCATCATTCAACTGTTCGATATCCGTCATTCGCCATTCGCCGCCAAGACTGATCTGATGATCGCTGATACCACCGTAGTCGAATTGAAGCTCGGCGACGTTTTCACGTGAGCGTTCATCAAGCACGGCTGGGCGACGGCTGGTGAGAAAATTTCCATACCAGTTCAGTCGGTAGCTTGAGTCTTTCGATAAACGCTGATCAAATCGCAGGTAAGCACGCGTCGTATCCAGTTCGTCTTGCCCAGGCGGCTGGTAGCCAAGAAATTCAAATACGCCGCTATCAACTTCAGCAAAACCAATGCCGCCACGCACGGTGGCAGAGTCGTTTACCCGCCAGACCACGGCGTTGTCGGTACCAATTTTTTCTCCCCAATCGTTGTCGGCGTAACTGTCGTCATTCAGCGCATCACTGCTGGATACGTGACGCTCATAAAAGCCGCCGATTTTCCAACTCAACGCGCCGTTAGAATCGCACCAGCGCACCGAGTCCGCCGTATCACCGAAGCCGGTTACTTGGGTCGACGCGTGGATCCCAAGCATGTCTTCTGGATCTTTGGTGATGACATTGATCACCCCATTAAAGGCATTCGCGCCCCACGCGGCTCCGCCTGGGCCACGCACGACTTCGACGTGGTCGATGTCATCCATTACCAGCGGTTGGCGGTAAAATTCAGCACCGCCAAATAACGGCGAATCGGCGTTGCGCCCATCAATGAGCGTCAGCGTGCGATCAGAAAATGAGCCATGGAACCCATGAACTCCAACCGCGTAATGATTCCGATCAATCCGTCGCACATCCACGCCTGGAACAAAGCGCAGGGCTTCTCCTAAACGATTATGCCCGCCAGCGGAAATATCTTCATCACTCAAAACGCTGACCGGCACTGGCGAACGCGTAATGACCGTTTGTTGACGCGAAGCCGACACCACCACTGGCAGATCACTAAAAAGCGCCAATTCATCAGCGTCGCCAGAAAGCTTGGGCGGTGCCGGCGTTTCCGCACCGCACGCCAGATGAGTTCCCATCAAGCTAGTCCCGAAAAAAGGGATTAATAGCGTCGTCGTCCAACGAAGCGATTCGGCTTGGCGAGTGGCGAGTACGTTTCTCAAGGGAACTCCGAAACTTAAGGCGTACGGTATCGTTTACATCGCGTCGACGAGAGCGACGTAGATGAGGGCCGCTGAGTATGCATCACATTGTTCAAAGTCACAATATCCACCGGCGACTCACGGCGATGCCGAGCGCCTGCTCAGACGCTTTCCCTAGCGAGCGGCTCTGAGCAGCTCACGGCTTCGAAAAAGATACTTCACGGATCGTCGGGCTGTGCTTCGCAATGCACTCCAGGCGACAGGCCTTCGATGCGTGACCATTTGCGTAAACCAGCGCAGATGATCAGGGCGTCTTCTTGCGTCAGCGCGCGGCGCACCACGGCCTCGCCTTCGCGATGTGCTTCCAAGGTGACCATTTCAGCGACTTCTAGGCTGAGTCCGGCGGCTCGTTGCAGAGCGTAGACCACCACCTCCATCGGAGTGTGGTCGTCGTTAAACAATACCACTTTCCAACCACGGTCTTCCGTGATGTCGGGCAGGGGGTCTTTTTTAGGTCGAGTAATGGTAACGGTGCCCGGCATGGTTCGCTCGTGGTCGGCAGGCTAATGGCTTGGCAGGGCTTGTCAGCCGTCTGTCGATCAGCGGGTGGTCGCGGGCGCAGCCGATGGGGCGAAGATGTCTAGCACGGGCGCTGGCGGTGGCACGATCGATGGCATCGGCGGCACGACGACATAGCGCGCGATCAATGCGCACACCAAGGCGAACGAGCCCAATAACAGTGCGCTGCGACCACTTTGCAGCAGCGCGTGATCGCGATCCGCTACCTTCGTTTTATGGACCGATTGCTCAATCGATTGGTAGTCCACCACCAAGCGCGTGCCGCAACTGCGGCAGAAGACCGTGCCCAAAGTATTGTCATGCGCGCATACTTGGCAGGAGATCATTTGACGGTTCCTGACGAGGTTTTCGGCAGCAGCGCTTGTAGGACGCCAGCACGTTCTGGCGCCAACGTCATTATTTTGAGCAAGACCAATTCACCCGTGATATTTTTCGGCAAGCTGGTGGCCAGATTTTGTAACGCGTCGTCTTTGACAGTAGGAGTCAGCGCTGACAGCACAAATTCTAGTCCACGAATATCCGGGTGGTTGGGCATCAACAGTCGAAGTTCGCCAGCCGTGTTGCGAATGATGGCGCGATCAGCTCTGGCCCAGGCGGCACGAAAACGACGTTGAGCAGCAAAGGTCGACACCGTGGCTTGTGGCAAATCACCATCCGGCAGAGTGAGCGGACCAGGAGCTTGGCCTTTTTGAATGTTCATCACATTGTTGATCAGCGCCTGATCACCAGCCGACAGCGATAGATCAGAAGCGTCACCGTGATGCAGTTTGTGTACGGCAAAAATCGCTGAAACGATGGGCCGACTTTTGAGTGGAACACGTTGCTCTAATCGCGTCAGTTCCGTCGCGGCCGCTGGATCAGAAAGATCGATAGCCAACAGGGTGGCGGCGGGTTCGCGCGGCAACCAACCAGCGGCTTCGCGCCCATGGGCAATCATCGCCCGACGATCATGGCTTAGCGCGGCAGCCTGAGCTTGATCAAGCGAGAGAATTCCCATCCCACGCTGCAGCGCTTCCCACCCAACCATCGCCGCAGCGGTGAAACACAAGGCCGCCAACACCATCAAGGCGATACCAACATTGCGCGCACCCCACTGATCAATAAGCGCATTCATGGCAGTGCCTCCAGTCGTCCGCGCAGGGCCGAAATGGGCAACGGACCATGAGCGACACTGTCGTTTTGATGGCGGTCACTGATCACGTAAAAATGACGATCGGGTACTCGCATCGGGCCGCAGTCCGGCAGTTCGATGGTGTCTCCATGTGGGCAGCGCTGGCCGTTGATCTCTAAATGACCGTCACGTATGTGGATTTGGTCACCCGGTAATGCCGCAATCCAGCCAAAGTTAATCGCTCGATCGGCATCAGCACCAAGTCGCCAGCACGCAGCATCACCTGGGCGCCAAGCGGTAAGGGTGACCGTTTGATCGACGCGGTAAGAGCTAAATTCAGCTAAGTTGGCCACATCAGAGTAGCCCATAGGAACTTGAACGCGCGAGAACGATTTCATCGCCAACACCGCGCCCCAGAACACCAAGACCAAAATAACATATGTCATCGCTTGTCGCAAAATACCCATGTTTTCAGCATCATCCGTGGACGATGAAGGTGAAGCCCGGGATCGGGACGCGCGCGTGCCGCCTGGTCCAGCTCGCCTTCGAGCCAGGACGAAAATGCCGTGAGGTCCGCGGC
>JANMYZ010000350.1:0-4900 GCA_031382605.1 Planctomycetota bacterium
TCGGCGCGGAGTTCCGCCTGCATGATCATGCTGCTTACAAAAAATGGTACGGCGACGATCACGCGTGTCCGGAGCTGTTGCCCGCTGCGGTCTACGGATTGAGCGAAGTTCACACCGAAGCCATTCGCTCCGCGTCCGTGGTCGGCAATCCCGGCTGTTTCGCCACCACGGTGATTCTGCCGTTAGTTCCATTGTTAAAGAGCGGCCTGATTGATCTCGCTGCGCCGGTGGTATCGGTGAGTTATTCAGGCTTGTCGGGCGCCGGAAAACGTTTCATCGAATCCAACAATAATCTTTTCTACGCCATCAACGAAAACCTTCACAGCTACAAAGCCGTCGGCCACCAGCACACTGGCGAGATCGATCAAGAACTATCGCTCGCCGCTGGCGCGCCGGTGCATTGTTCGTTCATTCCTCATTTAGCTCCGATCACGCGTGGCATCCATTCGACCATCACGGTGACGGTCAAACCCGGTGTGACCCAAGAACACATTACCGGTGCTTGGGGCGCCGCGTACGGTACGCGGCTTTTTGTCCGCATTCGCAAAACTCCAAAAGATGTTGAAGTCGCCAACACCACCGGCACCAACTTCATTGATATCGCCGCAGCGCTGGATGGACGCACGCTGATCATCGCTGCTGCCGAAGACAATTTAGTTAAAGGCGCCAGCGGACAGGCGATTCAAAATCTGAACCTGATGTTTGGCTTTGATGAAACCACAGGGCTTTTGCGTCGCGGGATGTGAACGGCTTCTGCTTGGTCAGCCTTTTGCTTTGCTGAGTACAACAAGATTGAGACTCTGCGACGTTTCGTGTGGGTTCCATCTCATTAGACAGCCAAATAAGAAATAATCGAACAGGAGGCGCGGAGACGCGGAGACGCGGAGATCGGAGGAGGGAAAAATGTTTGTCGGAGAAAATGATCCCTTCCCTCCTCTTACCTCAGCGACCCCGCGCCTCCTGTTCGATTTTTCTTCCCGCTTTGTTGAGTCGCTCGGACTAAGAAAAGACCCACATGGAACGATGCCGATCCAAAATTGAGGTACTGCCTTTTCTTGGCGTCTTTGCGCCTTCGCGGTGGAAGTTTGCATTTTATACACGCTTTGAGGTTGAGTCTCTGCGTCTGCGCACCGGTGCGCTTGCGTTAGCGAAGTTGCACGCACGATCGCGCGCCTCGGTCCACCGCCTGGAAAATAAACATGCGCCGCCTCGCTCCTTTCGTTGCTTCGTTGGTGTCCTGTACCCTGGCTGCGCTCGCTCACGCGGGTGACGCGCCGGTCTTGTTCCAAGTCACCATTGCCGATGGCCCGCTTTTGGTGCAGCATTTTCAGGCCGGAACACTCGGACGGCTGTGGGCGGACCCGGCGATGACGCCGCTCAAGGGCAAGCTGGATGAGGTCATCCCGATGGCGATTGAAGCCCTTGGATTTTCACCCTTCGAAATTCCTGCGGCGCTGAGTTCTGCTCAATTTACCATGTTTGGGCTTTCGGCTACGGCGAGCAAAGACGAGATTGCGGCGTGGAAAAAGACTCCTGACTTTCAACTGCAAGCTGGCTTAGGGAAACTTGCCGCACCGCTTTTCGCCAAGCTCAAGGAACATGGAAAATCGGCAACGATTCTTGGTGCTGCCGAAGCGGCGACCTTTGAGAGTGAGAAGGGAAATGGAAAAAGCACATTAGTGCGCCTGGGCGAGCAGTTGATAATGGCCAGCCAAGCAAAACGTCTTCTGCCATCGTTAATCACGGCGAAGGGCCATGATCTCAGCGTAACGCTGAATGGACAATTCATCCGCGACGCCGTCTTGGCCGATATGGATGCGGCCAAACGTCCGCCAGCCGAAGCCATGATGGCCGCGCTCCACCGCTTCTTGGTTCCGATAAAATCCACCATTGATATTCATCCGCACGATGTGTCCTCGCGCATGGAAGCGCAGACCACGCTGCCGTTCATGATTCCGCTCGACATGAATCTGTGCCGTCAATTACCTGCCAATGCGTATTCGACCTATGCCGGCGCCATCGACGGAAAAATACTCTGGAATGATCTGATCCGCCCGTTGCTAGCGGCAGTGGCGCAGGCCGACAAGAAAACGCCCGCTGATTTACTGGCGCAAGCAGATCAACAACTGAGCAAATTAGGCATCACGTCATCCATCGAAAATCTCATCAGCGGCATCCGTGGGACCACCATGATGGCCCAGACCCCAGGCGCACCACTGCCAGGATACACCTTGGCCATTCCGCGTTCGCCTGGCATGGATCAAGCGCTCGGCGCGCTCATGAAAATGATTGATAGCGAATTACCGACCGAAGGAATGTCGCTGCCGGTTGCCATTCCCAACGTACCGATACCGCTGACGTTGATTTGCGACGCGACGCATTGGGTCGCCACCAGCGATGCGACTTTGGCCTCCACCTGGACGACCACGAAAGATGGTGGTTGGCTGGCAAGTCCGCTCGGCAAACTTGCGCTGGAAAAAAGCACCAAGGAAACCTTTCTGCTGGCGGCAAGTGATAGCGCTGCGGAATTGCGCGCCATACAGGGCTACCTCACTTTAGCGATGGGGGCGTTTCCGTTAGAGCCGAAACAAAAACAAGCGGTCATGCGTGGCTTCAGTTACCTGATCACCAATGCCGGGCTGTCGTACGAAGTCATGCACCAAAAAGACGGCACACTGGTCTCGGAAGGGAAGAGCATGATCGGCGGTTCGTCGATTGCCGTCGTCGCGATCATCGCCGCCATCGCCATTCCTAATCTGTTAGAAAGCCGCGTTACCGCCAATGAGGCTGCCGCCGCAGCGACACTGAAATCCGGTATTTTTCCTGCCCAAGTTCAATTTCAAGGCGGTGGATACCGTGACCTCGACCATGACAACGTGGGTGAATACGGTTTTCTCGGCGAACTTTCCGGCGGGCCGATAGCTGGCCAAGCCAATGACCTTCAGCTCTCCCTGCTGATGCCAAATGAACGTTGGCAAAAACCGCTACCAGAAGCCAACGGCTATCGCTTCGCGATGTTTTTAGCTGACGGCAAAGGCGGAGCCTTTGGCGCGGAAGATCAGCAACCCGCTGGACTGTCAGAAAACGCCAATGAGGGAGAGCGCTCCTTCATCGCCTACGCTTGGCCGATCGACGAAGACAGCGGACGCCGGGCCTTCGCCATCACCCACGTAGGCACGGTCTACGCCACCCAGGCGAAAGAACTCGACGGCAAAGCGCCGGCGTGGAACACGCTCTTTGGCGGCGAAGGAAAAAATTGGAAAGACGAACCACAGTGGCAACCCTACAACCGCAATTCCAACCCCCGCCGTGCGCGCGCGAATAAACCAGACGGCGGACCTGCGCCCACACCTGTTCCGGATGAACCAGCTTTCTGATTTCGCCAAGCAAGTCGTCCCCGCTATTTGCGCATCTATTCGCATGGATGCGGATGGGTGCGGATGGGTGCGGATGAAGACGCAGATGAAGGCACAGATCACCCGCATTTTAATTTGAACCCTGCTTTTTCATGGCGCCTTCGGGTCTTGGCGATGGCAATTTTATTCCAACTGAGTTTTAAGGTTAGGTGCTCGAACCGACCCAAGCCCTAAGCGCATCTCAGCGCCACCTCTCAGCGCCAGGGGTGGGTGGCGCGGTCGCCGCCAAACCACGCCGGTCGCTTGTTTGCCTCTGGTGCGCCGGGAGGGGCTTCCTATTTTGCCCCGTCCCGCGTAGGCCGCGGGCAAGGAAAATGCATGCCCTTTCTCGATACGATGACCGCCGTGGTCAAACGCGTCCTCGGCACCAGCAACGACGCAATGTTGCGCAAGTTGTGGCCCGCTGTCCAACTGGTCACCAAGCTGGAACATGAGCTCCAGCAATTGGATGACGCGACGTTGCGGGAACGCAGCGCGGCTTTACGCAAACGCGTCATCGACGGCACCAGCTTGGATGTCGTCCAGGTCGAGGCGCTGGCGTTAGCGCGCGAGGCCGCCGATCGCCGCATTGGTATGTGGAACGCCATCGATCCCGCCAAGGGTTTTGGCGATGAACATTGGGGCGCGGCCAAAGCCGCTGTGGATGAGGTCCGCGCTAAATTGGCAAGCGGCACCGAGCCTTGGGATCTCGATTTGCCGGCGTCCGCCTATGCCGCTATTCGCACTCGCCACCCGAAGTCTGCGCCACCGTTTCGCATGCGTGCCCATGATGTGCAGGTGCTCGGTGCGATGGTCCTCCACTCGGGCAAGATCGCCGAGATGCGCACTGGCGAAGGTAAAACCTTGGTCGCTTCGCTGACCTGCTACCTCAACGCCCTTGGTGGGCGCGGTGTGCACGTCATTACCGTGAACGATTATCTTGCGGCGCGCGACGCCGCCTGGAATGCGCCCACGTTGCGCTTTCTTGGTATCACGGTTGGCGCCATTCAGAACCAACAGCCGCCATTTTTGCGCAAGCAAATTTACGCCTGCGATGTGACGTACGGCACCAATAACGAATTCGGCTTCGATTATCTGCGCGACAACTTGGCCCGCGCGTTGGATGAGCAGGTCCAGACTCGCCGCTCTTTTGCGGTGATCGATGAAGTCGACTCAGTCTTGATCGACGAAGCCCGCACACCGCTGATTATCAGTGGTCCCGCGATTGGTCGGAAACAATTCTACGCCCAAGCCAATGAAGTGGCGCTTCAACTTGCTGCTGGCGCAGATTTCGAAGTCGACATCAAAGATCGCCACATCACGTTAAGCGATACGGGCATCGCATCGCCGTCGTACAGATTCGGCACGCCAAACAATTTCGCCGCTTTATCAATGCCCGTATCGCTTAACGTGATGTGGCGATCTTTGATGTCGACTTCAAAATCTGCGCCAGCGGCAAGTTGGCGGGCTACTTCATCGGCTTGGGCGTAGAATTGTTTCCGACC
>JANMYZ010000665.1:0-3532 GCA_031382605.1 Planctomycetota bacterium
ATATTTCCGGGCTTGATGTCGCGATGCACCAGACCAGCGGTATGCAACGCGGTCAGTCCTTCACAGCAGCCGATCATCAGGCGGATGGCTTCTTCAACCGGAACTACCCCATCGCGTTCAATGCGTTTGGCCAAATCGCCACCAGTGATCAACTCCATTGCTAAATAATGGACACCGTCGGCAACGCCGGCCTCAAGAATCGAAGTAATGTTCTGATGACGGACCTGCACCATCGCACGTCCTTCACGCAAGAAACGCGGAGCCAGTTCGCGCCGATCGTCATCCAACACCAACAATTTGAGCGCCACCGGTCGGCGTAAACGCAAATGGATCGCTTCATAGACCTGAGCCATGCCACCACGCCCCAGGTGACGGACCAAACGATAACCGGCGATCATCTGATTCGCCGCAGGATCAGGTGTGGCAGCGGGTGGCTGACCGCGCGCCATTTCAGCGGCCTTGTTGCGTATGGCATTGAGAATCAACCCGACCGTTTCCGATTCTGGCGGCGGTATCTTCGATGAATCAGAAGTATCGTCGGTCAGAGTGATCGGATCGATGGGATTGATGGGATTGATGGGTAACCCATTCATAGGTGGTTTAAATCGGTATGAACGTGCGTCGTTGATGAGTTGCGCGATGTGTGCCAAGAAAATCCGACCATATCACGCTCCAATGACGGCTCGATCACTGCGTTTTGCTTCAGTTCTTCACCGTGGGTAATGCAATATGCAAGACGCAACTATTTGCGGTTGAGCGATAATGCCGCATCCGGTCGTTGGTGGCCATGGCATAACGATGACTAGGCAAGCGAGCGACCCAGGCACGGGTAACTCCATCCCGTCGCCGCCAGGTTATGGTGGTGGCCTAAAGTCGCGGAAACGCGATGGTGATGATGGTCACCTGTGTTAACCGACGGTGACTACCTCCGCTCGTACGCCATTCGACTCGTGTCCGGAATATCTCCGGAGAAGCAGCAATATCCCATGAAGTTCAAGGATTATTACCGGACCATGGGTGTCGATCCCGCAGCGACGGCGGATGACATCAAGCACGCCTATCGCAAGCTCGTAAAGAAATACCATCCGGATGTCAGCAAGGATCCGAAGAGCGTCACGCTTTTCACCGAACTGGGCGAGGCCAATGAGGTCCTCAAAGATTCTGCGCGGCGAGCCGCATATGATCAAATGCGCGCAGGCGGTTGGCGAGAAGGTCAGGAAGTCGATGCGCCGCCATCGTCGCAAGAATATGATCACGGCGGCGGTGCGGATCAGGGTGACCTTGGTGGTTACAGCGACTTCTTCCAATCTCTGTTTGGTCGTCAGCCACCGAATGGTCGTCAGCAGCGCGGCTTCAATCGCCAAGCGAGGGATGAGCGTGGTGATGATATCAATGCTACGTTCGCAGTGAGTCTCGACGACGCCTACCACGGTGTTGAACGACAATTCACCCTCCAAGTCCCAACCATTGGCGAGCATGGCGAACCGGTCGGTCGAGCGCGCACCATTTCGGTTAAGATTCCCGCAGGAATTACCAGTGGCACCAAGATGCGCCTGCGTGGTCAGGGTCATTCCGGGACGACGGCAGACCTCGCCGGCGATCTCTACTTGGAAATTACCGTCACCCCACACCGCTTGTACCGGGTGGATGGCCGCAATCTTTTGCTCGAAGTTCCGATCGCCCCGTGGGAAGCCGTTCTCGGCGCACAGATCGCGGTACCGACTATGGGTGGCAAGGTGACCGTGACCATTCCTGCTGGAGCCCTGGAGGGTCAGAAACTTCGCCTCAAAGGTCGTGGTTTACCTGGAGAACCACCCGGTGACCAACTTCTCACGCTCAACGTTGTTGTACCGGTGTCTGTCAGCGACAGGGCGAAGGTCTTGTATCAGGACCTGGCCACCGAGTCAGCGTTCGCCCCGCGCGTCGCGTTGGGAGTTTAGATGAATTATTTTCGTAGCTGATGTTCTCGCCGTGCAGTGGGCAGGATCACACCGATTGCTCCATTGGTGTGCGCATTTGCACTAACAATTTTACCCGGTGAGCAAAGAGGAACAAAGAGTCGGAGTTTGTTGGCGTCATATTGCACCGGCGGATACAGCATGAGTAAGGAATCTATGAGCGTACCACATCGAGTTGTGATTCTAGGCGGCGGCTTCGGCGGTTTGCACGCGGCCTTGGCCTTAGGAAACGCTCCCGTCACCGTAACATTGGTGGATCGGCGGAATTTCCATCTCTTCCAACCACTGCTCTACCAGGTTGCCACTGGCACCTTGTCGCCAGCAAATATCGCATCGCCGCTACGCAGTCTGGTCCAGCAACAACGCAACACTCAGGTGATCATGGCGGAGGCCATCGGACTGGATGCCCAACGAAAAGTCCTGTTGCTGGCCGATGGTGAACAACCGTATGATTCCCTCATCATTGCTGCCGGATCTCGTCATCATTATTTTGGCCATCCAGAATGGGAACGCTTTGCGCCTGGACTTAAAACGATTGAGGATGCGACCGCTATGCGCCGTCGTATCTTCGCTGCGTTTGAAGCGGCGGAACGCACCACGGATCCGGCCGAGCAAGCGGCGTTATTAACTTTTGTCGTGGTAGGTGCTGGCCCCACAGGAGTCGAACTCGCTGGTGCGTTGGCTGAGATTGCTCGCCACACTTTGCCGCGAGAGTTCAGGCGCATCGATACGGCTACTGCGCGCATTCTGTTGGTGGAAGGCGAGCCACGAATATTGACAAACTTCGTGGTCGGACATTCAGCCAAGGCCACCAGCGCTCTCGTCAGTCTGGGGGTGAGTGTGCGGACCAGTACCCAAGTCATCGACGTCGATGATCAAGGAGTCCACCTGCGCTGTGGAGATCGTGAGGAGCGCATCTCCGCCAGAACTGTGTTGTGGAGCGCGGGCGTTCAGGGTGCGCCGATTGGCAAAACCATCGCCGCCGCCACGGGGACGTTGCTGGATCGGGCAGGTCGCATTTTGGTGGGTGACGACTGCGCCACGCTGGCATTTCCAGAGGTATTCGTCATCGGCGACCTCGCACGTGTCGGTGGTGCTGACGCGTCGCCATTGCCAGGAGTTGCGCCGGTGGCCATGCAGCAAGGTGCTTATGTTGCGAGTCTGATTTGCGCACGGCTTGATGGCCGCACCATGGGACGCTTCTGCTATCGGGATCCCGGCACGATGGCTACCATCGGTCGCCGATTGGCAGTGGCACAGATCGGGAGATGGCGATTATCGGGCACGATCGCGTGGTTGGCGTGGCTCTTCGTGCACCTGATGGCCCTCGTCCGCTTTGAAAACCGTTTGTTGGTATTGGCTCAGTGGGGCTGGCATTACCTGACGTGGAACCGCAATGCGCGGTTGATCACCAGCGTCAGGAACCCAGCGGATGCGGCAGTGGTGCATGATGCGTGTCTTGAAGTGGACACTCCGTTGGCAGCGTCCGTGGCGGCTGAGGTTGTCCGCAAAACGATGATCTCAGCTGACCCGTCCTGAAAATGGTGCGGGTGAGGTACTTCGCGGCTTGGGCC
>JANMYZ010000672.1:0-2462 GCA_031382605.1 Planctomycetota bacterium
TTTTGGTCCTATCCGCTCGGCCGTTTCATTAATGAAGCAACGGTTTGGTTTCGGATCCAAGAAATCCTGACGACGGGCTACAGTGGCGGAGTGTTCTCGCTGCAGTTGTGGGCTAGCCTGGGCCTCGGCATTGGCGCGTTCGTCGTATCGTTACTTCTCTTCGATCGCTGTGTCCGTGATGAAGATGCGCAAGCGCCTGAACGCATGAGCGTGCGGGCGAATTCGCGACTGCGGCTGTTCGGCGTATCGCGCGCTCCAGCGGGAATTGCTGCCGTGACGTGGAAAGATTTTCACTTTGGTTGTGGTGGACGAACGATGTCGATGATCAAGCCGTTGGTGATGCTCATTCTTGTTGGAGCCTTCTTCCTTATCATCAACATAATAAGATACCGCTCTGACTTCGATACCGTCGAAGCCAAGCATGTCGGAATTACGCTTCAATTCATCGCTCTGCTCTGGCTGGTGTTCGAATTCGCCATTCATCTATCCAAAATATTCGCCCAAGAAGTACGCGGCGAAACGCTCACTGGCTTGCTTTCCCTGCCCTATACCGCCGCCGAACTAGCCTACGCCAAACTACGCGCCGCGCTGCTGGCGATGTTGCCAGCGATGGGCGTGCTGGTGCTAGGGGTTTGCATCGCACCGGAAGATTTTTTCAAAGGGGCATCTGAAATGCTGACGAACACTGCTGGATGGATGGTCATTTTCATGATCGTTTTTTTCTGGCACGCCTGCGCTTACCTATCCATCACACTTCGTCGCAGTCCCTTAATCGCCGCCTTGGGTTTGGTGATCGGTATTCAATTTCTGTATTGGATGTTTGCCGCCATGGTGATGTTCTCATCCATGGGACGAAGCAACGGAGACGCCGCACAGGTCGTACTTATTCTGATCTACGCCATTCCTTCGATCTTCATGCATACCGCAATCGCACGACGACTGGTGATCAAAGGAGCGCAGTAAGGGCTCGCGCAAAATAAGCGGCGCCATTGAGGTGGCATGGGCGGCCCGCCCATGTGCATTTTTATCGTCGATCACGGGCGAGCCGCCCGTGCCACATGCGCCTTCACCCAGGCTGCGCCAACTTCTTCAACCATTCGCCACTTAACCGATACGTGGTCCAGGCGCTGGTCGGGGTTGCGCCGAGGGTTTCGAAGAATTCGACCGCGACGGTGTTCCATAACAAAACCGTAAAATCGACGCGGCCATATTGACGGTCGACTGCGGTTTTGGCGATAAATCGTAAGATTGCGGTGGCGATGCCGCGATTCCGGTACTCTTCTTTCACGTAAATATCTTCCAGGTACAGGCCACGCTTGGCGGCGAAGGTCGAGTAGCTTTGGAAGAAAACCGCCATGCCGACGGGCTGACCATCTAAGAACGCGAGCACGGTTTCGATCACCCGATCTGGGCGACTGAGTTCAGCGCGCAGGGTTTCGACGGTGGAATTATTCGGCAGGCGTTCAAAGGCGGCAAAGTCCGCGATCATCGCATTGAGGGTTTCGGCGTCAGCCACCGTCGCCATGCGCGTAATCAAACCGGGGATCTCTTTGACGGCCACAGTGCCTCCTAGCGGGGCGGAGTAGAGCCACGGGCGCCGGACCCGTCAAGTTGCATGGTGCAGCATTTTGGGCGTGGCATTGCCCGTTTAGAAGGCTTGAAAGGCTCACCGCCATACTTCGCTGGGGTATGGCGATGATTTCCCGGGCCTGTCTTCCGCTCACAAGGCCAGCACGACCCTCGCTTGGCTTTGCCCCCTCTCGTCAGATGCTCCGCGCCCCATGACTAGCCGCACCGCCGCCCTTATCAGCCTTGGCTGCTCCAAGAACCTTGCCGACAGCGAAGATTTGGTCACCGCGCTGCGGTCGGTCGATTTTGGCCTGACCAAGGACTTAGCGACCGCTGACCTGGTGTTGATCAACACCTGCGGCTTCATTGAGGGCGCTAAGCAAGAGTCGATCGGGCATATCTTAGCCGCCGCTGAAGGCCGCAAGGCCGGCGCCAAGTTGTTCGTCGCTGGCTGTCTGACCGAACGTTATTTGAGCGAACTGCAGGCCGATATTCCTGAGGTCGATCAATGGGTGACGTTCAAAGATTACGATCGCTTCCCTGCGGTAGTGAAAAAACATTTCACTGATATTTCCGACCATCGCCTGCGCCACGATCAGCGCAGCCAATTAACTCCTCCGCATTTCGCTTTTCTGAAAATTGCTGAGGGCTGCGATAACACCTGTAATTTTTGCGCGATCCCGCTGTTTCGCGGCAAACACAAATCACGTCCGCAAGCCGATCTGATCAAGCAAGCCCGCCTACTCAGCGAGCGCGGAGTCAAAGAGATCAATATGATCTCTCAGCATTTGGACTATTACGGCCAAGATCTGTACGGCGAAAAACGCCTGCCTGAATTAGTGCGCGCCGTCGCTAAAGCCGCGCCTGATTCGTGGGTTCGCCTGCATTACTGC
>JANMYZ010000682.1:0-2471 GCA_031382605.1 Planctomycetota bacterium
CGCGGAGTCAAAGAGATCAATATGATCTCTCAGCATTTGGACTATTACGGCCAAGATCTGTACGGCGAAAAACGCCTGCCTGAATTAGTGCGCGCCGTCGCTAAAGCCGCGCCTGATTCGTGGGTTCGCCTGCATTACTGCTATCCCAACGACTTCACCGAAGAACTCATCGCCGCAATGGCTGAAACTCCAAATGTGGTGAAGTACGTCGACATGCCGATTCAACACGGCGCAAATCGCACCTTGGCCGCGATGGGCCGACGCACCACGCGTGAGCAAATCACCGACCGCCTAGACCGCATCCGCGCTGCGATGCCAGACGTCGTCATGCGCACCACGTTCATCGTTGGTTTCCCAGGCGAACGCGACGATGACTTTGCTGAGTTGATGGATTTTGCCAAAGAACAGAAGTTCGATTCGGTCGGCTGTTTCACCTATTCGGACGAAGACGGCACCACCGCTGAAAAGATGAAGAACAAAGTCGAACCCGACGTCATCAAAGCTCGTCACCACGCGTTCATGACGCAGCAGAAAAAATTGCATCGCGCTAAGCTGAAACGCTGGGTCGGCAAAGAACTCAAAGTCGTCGTCGATACGCAACGTGATTTCGGCGAATTCGCCACCCGTCACTACGGTCAAGCCAGCGAAGTCGACGGCGCAACCCTGGTCAGCGGTGAAGGTTTAGCCGTCGGCGAATGGGCAACCGTCCGCGTCACCGGAACGAAAGGGTACGATCTGATCGCGGAGGTGGTGTGATGTTTCTGCGCAAGCAACACCTCGGTCTGATCTGTATCGCGCTGGCATTCAGCGGCTGCCATGATCAGCGCCCGGTTGATCCCGTCCCAGTACCCGAAACGCCCAAAGCCGAAGTCGTCCAAGGGCAATCTCCGCCGTTGATCAAGCCTGGCCTGCTGTGGGTTCAAGGATTGCTGAATTTCCATCAACAAGCGCCGACGATCACTGCTGATTTATTAATTCGAGTAAAGGCGCAAGCTGGCGATGCCCTGCTTTTTCAGCTGAGTCTGTGGTGTCCAGAAGATGGCCGCGTGCGACTGAAATGTTCAAAGCTGGATATCGATTTCATCGACGCGCTGGTGCAAGCCAACGGCGACTTCGTCCTCGAACTGGTGCGCTCACATGAAGTCGTACGCGGAAATTTGCGCGACATCCATGTGTTCGATAAAGATGGCAAAGCCTCTGGCCCGCCGTTCCTCGCCTATTTATCGCTGCTGGTGCAAGAAGCCAAATCCGGCCCCGTACCCGACCGTGGCGTCAATAAAGCCGGCGACGGAAAAATTTTCGCGAAAGATCATGCGACAGGTCTAGACGTAGCTGTCGAAGTGAATGCGGAAGACAAAGTCGTCAGCAAACGTTTCTTCGACGCCCCAGACAAAGAAGCCGTGCGCCTAGATTATTTCCGTTACCAAGCCTTCGGCACCCTGCAGCGTCCAACCAAATTAGAATTAAAAGTCCCAGGCGACCCAACCGAATACACCGTTCGCCTACGTCAATTAGACGCCGTCCCAGCCATCAGCCCCGACCGCATGCGTTTTGCTCCATCGCAAGGAGCAACAGAAATTGGCTTGGAAGAATTTTTGAAGCGCTTGCGTGACTGAAGGTCGAACGCTCAGCCTTCGAGGGGAAGGCTATGCGTGCGTAGAAAAGTGACCACGTCATCACGTGCGGCTTTTCCCGCAGCAACAGCGATGACGAGGTCGGCGTAGGCATCTTGGTCGGACTGAATGATGACGCCGTTCATGCGCAGAAAAACCACTGCCGCTACCGTACCAACCCGTTTGTTGCCGTCGACGAACGGATGATTTCCAACCAAACTAAACAAGTAAGCGGCAGCCATTTCATGCAATCCCTGGTGCAGCCATTTGCCGCCAAACGTTGCTTCGGGCTGAGCCAACGCAGAACGCAACAATCCCTCATCACGCAAACCCGCGCTGCCGCCGTGAAGATCCAATTGGCTCTGATGGATTTCCATCACGAGATCAAAATCTAGAAATGAAATGTCGCTCGGAAGGTCCATAAAGTGACCTTAGTTTGCCAACCGACGAAGAGCTTTTTCGTAATGTTTATTCGTCCAAGCCAGAGCTTCCTTGAAACGCGCATCACGTTCCGCCTTTGCGCTCGGCTTAGCGTTACTCGGGCGAATTAACAAGCTGACTCCATCCGTCGACACCTCCAACGGCGTGTCGGGATTAATCTTCAACAAATCAAGAATAGGCTTGTCGATGATCAACGCATAACTGTTACCGTGCTTGGTGAGCGTCTTAACCATGGTGAACCTCCGTGACCACAATGTAGCACCAGAGTCTCGGGAGCAACCGATCATGTGAGCAAGGCTCGGCGCATTGATCATCGTTGCTGTCACGAACCAGATCGATGTCCGCCATTTCACCGACGCCGGTAAACATGATCGCCCCACGCATTCATTGTGAGGGCCAACGGCCCGCCCTGTGACA
>JANMYZ010000683.1:0-5125 GCA_031382605.1 Planctomycetota bacterium
CTTCCCGTATTCCGCCACCGACATAAATGAAAGGAGTGAGCTGAAATCCGTCGCGTGGTGCGACCCAGGCCAAGTCGATGCCAACCAGCGGTTGACGCACCACCACGTTGTTTCCGTACCAATCGACGCCTGGGTATTGGCCGAAACGATAGTCGATCATCAGTGCTGCCCGATGGCCGCTGACATCATCAAGCCAGTCTGGACGCCAGCGGTACTGCAAACCAAGTGCGTAGCCTTCATATAAGCCAAGGATGCCTTCGACTTCGGCTAAGTGAGCGGGAGTCTTAGCGCCGCCACGTTGCCACATAAATCCCACGCGACCAACGGTGGCCTTGGTGTGAACGTCCGTACCGCCTTCAAAAAACCATGCGCCAGCGCTGGTGCCAAACATCAGCCACGTGCCTTCTTCGTGCTCTGCTACCGCATCAGCGGTGATCGACAGCGATGAGCCGCCATTGAATTGTTGACGTAATCCAAGCCAAAAAGCCGCGTCGCGTCCGGTCGCTGCCAATTGGACAGCGGCCATGCTTTGGAATTCGCCTTCGGTGGTGCCAAGGGCGGCGGCTGAAAAATGCACGCCAAGGCGGTGATGAAGCCAATCGGCAAGATCCCAATCTGGGATATATGCCCAGCCACCGGCGGCGTAAGCCAATCCAGCAGAGGTGCCGTCTTCGTACGGCACCGCCACACGATCGTAGCCCCACAAATCGTGCCAGGCATTTTGAGCGCTTTCTCCGCCTAAATTACCAGCAATGCGAGCACCTGCGCCAGCGCTCAGCCAAGCATGTGGGATTTCAGTAAAATCATGCCGATAACCCAATGTCATCGTCAGTTCATCGCTCCGCAGTTCGTCACCAGGAAGCGTATCCAAATGCGTCAACATGCTGTAATCGACGGCGATGACCCACTGTTCACCCAGACGCAAACCACCGTTGAATGCATTGGTTCGGAAGTCGTCAGTATTCTCGCCCAGTTCACCACCGAACGAATCATTGCCCCACACAAACCACGCACCGGGCAACGTGCCTGGACGTGGCTCTTCGGGTACTCCGGCAATGGCTCCCAGGGCCGGACTTGCTAGCCCGATGGCCAGAGCGATTGCCGGCAGAATCTCAGGCAACCTGCGGGTTGAGGTGAAATAGGTCATAGGGAAATCAACATCGGGTGCGCACCGAAGGCGCGGAAACCGTGGCGGCTCCGCGATCTGACAGCGAGGTGTCATGAGCGCGGTTTTTAACCTTCGCCAACTCGTCGCATGGCAACTTTTGGCGTCCTCCAGCAGTTCCCGTATCGCAGGCTTCCAGCCAGCGTCGGCTATCGACTACTGTACCTCACGACCTTGATGCTCGCCAGAATTGGCTGAGAATTATTGCTGATCTTGTTAGTGAATCGTTTCTGATTCTGCGGCTTTCCGCGGCTTTCAGCGATTTTCTTACCGCTCGCTGCTGGCTCCAACCTTGTACATGGTTGACCGACGATGACCTCTGCCAGACTCGCGCCCACCTCTGGGGAATGCGGCATGAACACCTCTGCGGATCAACCGAACAAGCCGACGCCGTCGAACAGTAATGCGCCGACGCTTCCACCTGACACGTTGTCACCAAACCATGACACCGCAGATGCAACACGTGGAGTGAAATCGCTTGCTCGCGCTGGCTTGTCCGACACCCAAGCAACCGTTCCAGCGTTTGTTTCTGGCAGCGCACCAACACAAATTGCCGGACCGGCTGGCCTGTCCGCGACTGACGCCACCGCGTTGAACATCGGTGGCGTGGCGTCGTCATCACGCGCCACCAAGGGCACGCATCAGAGCGAAAGCTGGGGAGATTTCATCCTTGGTACGCTGCTGGGACGCGGAGGAATGGGTTCGGTCTATAGCGGTCGCCAAGTCAGCCTTGACCGTCCGGTGGCAATCAAAGTCCTGTCGGAACATCTCTCTGGCAGTGAAGATTTTCGTAAACGTTTCTTGCTCGAAGCACGGGCCGCAGCGCGCATCAATTCACCACACGTCGTCCAAGTTTATTTTGCCGGCTCGCACAACGACATTGATTTTTTTGCCATGGAGTTTGTCGAAGGCCACGATCTGGCCAAGAAACTCAAAGACGGCTGGCGACCAACCCCACCTGAATGTTTGACCCTGATCATTCAGGCCGTGCGCAGTTTAGTTGCACTTGGTGAACACCAGATTGTCCACCGCGATATCAAACCAGCGAATTACATGCTGACTACCAGCGGTCAGTTAAAACTGATGGATTTCGGCTTAGTCAAATTCGCCACCGAAGCGCATGGATTAACCCAGACCGGAACGGTCATGGGCACGGTGAATTACTTTAGTCCAGAACAAGGTCGCGGAGAAATCTGCGATCAGCGCACGGATCTCTATGCCCTGGGCGTGATGTTCTATGAACTACTTACCGGAAAATTACCGTTTACTGGTGGCGACGCGACGTCGGTCATTTATCAGCACATTCATGCTGAACCCAAGCCGCCGAAGATTCATAACCCTGCGGTGACTGAGCCATACCAATCGGTGGTCTTGAAGTGTTTGGAAAAAAGCGCTGCTGACCGCTATCAGACTGCCGTCGAATTGCTCAGTGATCTTGAACGCATGGCTCGGGGTGAACCACCGCTGCTGACCAAGCGCAAGAAAACCACGGCGATACCTCTGGCAGCAACGCCAAACAACCGTCGCCTGACGTTGGCGGCGGCGGTCGTTATTGCGGCCGTGATTCTTGCCCTAGCGATCATCATGCGTCCGAGCCCTTCTGTCGCCGTGGCCGTGAGTGATCCAACGCCTACGAGCACGACACCCATCGCGTCAACGCCAACCGCCAGCGCGCCCACCATTTCTTCATCACCGACAACGGCGCCGGTGGCGATCACCGCGCCGCCAATCGTTATCGCGCAAGCCCCACGCCCGCCCGTGATCAGCGAACCGCCGCCGATTAAACCGACGGAAAAGCCCACGATTATCGAAGCGCCGGTGATAGCGGTCGTTGTTCCACCGCCAGCCAAACCAATCGCAGCGGTGGCCGCAGTGACGCCCGTTGTCATTGCTGCCATTCCAGCAGTGATAATCCCCCCGAAGCCCGTTGCGCCGCCAGTTGCTGAACCCGCGAAACCGACCAAGCCACCTGAACTCGTGGTCGAAAAACCACTGCCGCCACCCAGCAAACCGACAACGCCACCGATCGTCAGCAAGCCGATCAGCAAACCGATCAGCAAACCACTGACGATCAGCACTCCGGTACAATCAACGGTTCGCATCGCTATTCCCACCGGTGATGCGTTACTGAATGCATCGACGTGGCTGTGGTGGCTGGAAGGCCAGCATGGGCACAGCGGACGCTTGTCCGCGCGCTCGACTCGCGTTCCGGAAATATCGTGGACCGCACCGGCTTTGCCGAGCGAGGTGACGCTGCACGTCGCTGCGATCGGAGTTGAGCGACAACTGTCTCTGCCTTTAAAAGCTGTAATCGCCACGACCGAAGCGGCCATCACCCTGACCCCCTTCTTGCGGGCCCATTTTTCCGAAGAACGGCACGTCCAACGTTTACATCCCGATCGAGATGGAAATTGGTGGCTGATTGATACCAATGCGGCAATCATCAGCCGCAATTCTGCTGGCTGGTTATCGAGCGGCCGATTTCTGCCCACGCCAGCGCCTAGTCGCCCGGTCGCCATTGCTACGTCGCGTGAGCACATCGCTGTCTTGAATAGCGATCCATCGTCATTGATTATTTACGGGCGTGATAATTTAGCCCAACGAACCATCACCGGACTGCAACGCCCGACGGATGTCGTCGCGCTCAATGACGGCACCTGGGCGGTTGCCGACATGCGTTCCGGCGGCGTGTTGGTATTCGATCCACAAGGCGTGCGCCTTCGCACCCACGTACGCAGCGGTACTGGCGGATGGGATTTACTGACCCGCTTGGCGAGTGATGGAAAATTGATTTATGCACTTGATAGCAACACGCCGGTTATCGCCGTTTTTGGCGGCGATGCGCAACCCTTGTCACTGTGGCCACAGGATCGTGCGGCACGGCCTATCGCCATTGCTGCCCAGAGCGAACGGGTGTACGTGCTATCGGCCAGTGGCGCGGTTCGCGTGCTTGATGCTAAGGGACAACTCGTGCAGACCATTCCAAGCGCTGTGAGCGCGCTTGCCGATGAAGACCTGGGTGTGCCGAGCGACGTAACGGTCACCACGCTTGGCGAAGTGTATGTCACCTATCCCGAGCGCGAAATGATCGCACGCCATTCAGCCGATGGGAAACAATTGCATGTTCGTCACGCGCGAACGTGGACTTGGCGCGCCTACGCCGCTGACGGAGCCAATCACCTCTATGCCATTGATCCTAATCATCGTCGCGTGGTCGTGCTTGATCAGGACGGCTGGCGGCTGAGTACGCTTGGCAAGGCCATCAAACTTGGCGGCACTTTTGAGACGCCCATCGCACTCGCGATTCATCCTGACGGCTCGGTGCTAACCGTACTCGACGAAGAAACTCGGAAAATTACCCGCTTCAATCTGACCAATGGCACGAGCCTTGTTTTCGCTGGCGCCGGTAAAACTGACGGTTTATTTGACGAGCCGTTGTCATTGACGATGGACCAAGACGGCCGCACCTACGTGCTCGATGGCGGGCTACACCGCGTGTCGGTGTTCGATGCCAATGGACACTTTCAACGCCACATCGGACGCTACGAACGCGGTGATGCGCCGGACCTCTTGCGCGCCCCACGATTAGTCGCCGTCAGCCCGGACGGTGCCAAGGTGTTTATCTATGATGAAGACACTTCGTTGGTGAAATGTTTTTCCATCGATCACACCAATAATCAGGTGCGCCACTTTGGTAACTTCGGTGGCCGTGGCACTGCACCTGGGCAGTTCTCGCGCCTTACCGGAATGAGCTGCGACCGCCGTGGCCGCCTGTACTGCCTTGATTACAAACGCGAAGATCTACAAGTTTTCGACGTCACCTCCAATGCTCCAACGCTGATCACCGGACTACGCGGGGAACCCTACGGCATTCGCAAATTGCTGACGCTAGCACTCAATCCCGAAGGCATCGCCTTCATCATTGGCGGCGATCAATTAACCGGGCTGCGCTGGCAGCCC
>JANMYZ010000693.1:0-3657 GCA_031382605.1 Planctomycetota bacterium
ATCTTCGACCCACGGCTGCGCACGAATGGCGGCCAAAACGCGCTGGACCATTTCGGGACGATTGGTGGTTTGACTGACGACACCAATGCGGCGATGGCCTTGCAACTGCGCAATATCGCTTTCGTCGTAGACCACTGCGGCGGCGCGCAGATTACCGACCACGCCACGCACTTCGACGTGACCGGCCTCGCCGATTACCACCGGGAAATAGCCCTCACGCTCAAGAAAACGCGCGAGTTTGTGCAGACGAATGACCAACGGGCAGGTGGCATCGTAAACCGTGAAGCCTTTGTCGCGCAGCATCTGCTTGGTGCCATCGCTGGCGCCGTGCGCGGTGATCATCACTGCTTCGGTGGTAATCAAATCCACTTGATCACGTTCGATGATGCGAACGCCATTCGCTTTTAAACGCTCGGTCGTCTGCGGGTTATGCACCAGCTGCCCGACGATGGTCAGCCGATCTTTGAACGCCGGATCAAGCGCCATGTCGATGGCGTCTTGCACGCCGAAACAAGTGCCCATGGCTTGAGCGAGGGTGATTTTCATGGGCATGTCATGGACGGTTGATCTATGTTTCAGGGGAAATTGCCCCGTGCCGGCTGGCAGCCGGCGGTCCCAGGGGGTCGCCGGCTGATTGCTGAGGCCTGTAAAAAATGCCCCCACTATTGTGCCGTATCCAGCAAGCGTCCCTGAACCTCGGGTTCAGGTGGGAGCCGCCTCTTCCAGGCATGGCCTTTCCGAGCGGTTGGCTCCCTTGGTTATTGAAAGGCCAGGGGGTAGCGACCGGACCTCGAACACAGCAGGGGCATAGAACTTCTACTGTGCTTCATGGTAGGACGCCACCGCGAATCGTTGATGGCTTCGGCAGGTATCGTCTCGCTCGTCTGGCCTGTTGCTGGTCGCCGTCCGTAGTCCGTGGTCTGTCGCTTGGCAAAGGTTCGCTGCGCCTTCGTTAGAGATAAGTTGATTTATCAATAAACTTCTTACGTTAGAAGTATGCGTGTGGTTAAGGAAACTTCTATTAGACCAGATTTGACGTTTCGTGCCAACGATTTGGCGGTGGTCATCCGCCAGGGTGGGAAGGCCAGCACGTTGGTCATCAAGGCCAACGACAAACCCTGCATTGCCCCCATCACGATCAGGGTGGTGCCGGTGGCACGGGCGACGGCGGCGTTGGCTGAACGCGGTGCTATTCCCATCATTTATTTCCCAGGGGATGCCCGTCATCCGGCAGGCAAGGAAGCTGGGATTTCCTGGTACAACGACCGTGGGGAAGGTTGGCTGCGGATCATCAGCCGCGATCGCGCCTTGGTCTTGCTCGATCTGCAAGGGTGGCTGATTCCGGATACGGCGCACGTGGTGCCTGTGCGTGGCAAACGCGGGCCGCCCAAATCCATGGACCTGTGGTTGACCATTGCCACGTTGCTTGCGCCGACGTCATTTGATGGTGCCTACCTTGAACGGGCGACCGGCATTAATCGCTTCAACGTATACGACTGGCTGACCCGTGCAGCAGCAGCAGGCCATGTTCTGCGCATCCGTGGTGGGGCAGGACGCCGAGATACCTTTCAGCTCCTTCCAGCGCAGGTGCCGGTCTTGTGTGAATACATCCGCACGGCCTGGAAAGAGTGGCGCAGCGGAGCCTCGATTCTACGGCTCCGCCCGCAGGTGCACTATTTCGTTGCGCCTGGGGAGTGGATCGACCTGGAACGCATTGCTCTGGCGGCAGGGCAGAAAAGCTCCGCTCTGATCGCCACCGGAATTACTTGGCTGGAAGGACATGATGGCGGCAAAAAACTATTGTCGCCGGAAGGCAATCTGCCCAGGCTGAGTTTTCTGTGTCGTCGAGGCGCCTGGGATGCCCTGGTGACGCTGGCACATCTGGCTCCACGCGCACAACGCCAGCGCCCCTACGACAGCGAGGCGATCATCCTGGATGACGATCACCCGCTGTGGTGCATCGCTCAATCAGGCGGTGAGCAACTTCTGCAATTCGGCTGGCCGCCCGGCCTGCGGGCGCTCGAAGCGATGCAAGACACTCATCCTCGCGTTCGTGACGTAGCCGAGAGCGCTTGGCAGGAGTGGGTTACTCAATGGCACCAACGTCTGATCAATCGTCAGAGCCATACCCGATGATCGATGAACGACTTGTTCGTGCGCTGGCAGGAATTGTACGCGCAGGTGGAACCTATCAGCGTGCATGCCTGATCGGCGGCCAAGCTCTGCGGGATCTCTCCCACGCGCTCCAAGCACGGTTGGGGGAAATTCCGACCGTCCGGACATCCGAAGATCTGGACCTGTTGATTGCGGTCGGAGAAAATGCGGAGGCTGATCGGGCGCTGAAGGAACATTTGCGCGAGCAGTGGGATGGTGATCCCAACCATGGAGCAACGTACCGCTGGAAAATCGACGCCGACATCCAGCTCGACTTGGCAACCACCTACGATGCAGAACAATCGCCGGGAAAAGTTGCTCGCATCACTCTGCATGGCACGGGTCGCATCCTGGCCTACCGCATGATCCCATCCTGGCTGCACGCGATGAATCTGATCGAACCATGCCATGGAACAGCGTTGAGAAATATCGGCCTTGAGCGCCTTCGGCATACCGCCCTGCTGATCAGTAAAATTCTGGCGGTGGATTCCTGCCTGGGCGAAATGGCTATCGATCAACCAGCGACCTGGGTGCGACGAATTGACCGCGATCTGGCGGATGTGCTGTATTTGACGGATCGCAGCGTTCGCTCTGGCCTTTGGTGCGCGGCGAGCACCGCCAAGCGACCCGAACTGCGGATCAAGCTAGAGCCGATCATGCAGCGCATCACCATTGCATTGAGCAATTCGCAGACATCGATGGCGGACGAAACACGCGATCATCTTCGTACGGTAGTCGATGGTTTTTCGTTCTGGCGGCCGTGATCAGCGATCAGCGCATGCTGACGAACCTGAGCAAAAAATCTGGTTCTCAAGTGACTCGTGCCTCATCCTGAAAGCCCCATTAGGAACTCAAAAATTCCACCGCAAAGTCGCAAAGACGCTAAGGAAATGCAAGAGTTTAAATAATAATCCGTATGATTAATAGGTTCACTAAAGGGGTGAAGCTTAATTCTTATGTAAGTCCTTTGCGCTCTTGGCGGCTTTGCGGTAAAATGGTTCTCTGCTGCGTTTTTAGGTTCATTGGCTGCCGACCCCGCCGACTTTCATCTTCAAGCCGTAGACGCTCTTCGACGCAGTGATGAACAGCAGGTGTTTATCCGCGCCGCCGAAACAAATGTTGGCGGTCCAGCCTTCTGGGACTTCAATGTGCTGGATTTTTGCGCCGGATTTATCGAACACCGTCACGCCTTGGTTGGTCAGGTAAAGATTGCCCTGATCGTCCAGCGTCATGCCATCGCTGCCCATCTCGCAGAATAATTTCTTGGCCCCCAGCGAGCCGTCCGTCGCGATGTCGTAGCGGTAGGTTTTTTTGCCTTTGATATCAGTGACGAAGAGCAGCTTGCCGTCGGGTGAGCCGATGATGCCGTTGGGCTGTTGCAGATCGTCGATCACGCGCAGCGGCGTGGTGGAGCCTTTCGCGACGCGGTAAACGCCCTGCACGCTTTGCTCTGACGGGCCGCGTTTCCACCAGTCGCGTTGGTAAAACGGATCACTGAAATAC
>JANMYZ010000042.1:0-2303 GCA_031382605.1 Planctomycetota bacterium
CTGACTTTCATTAACGACCACCTCGATCTGGGCCTCCATCATCGGCCGAGCATTTGGTGCCGCGCCGCGATCCATCATGGTTAATCGCATCGGATATGTTCCTGGACGCTCGACCTGTAAGCGAACATAGGCCTGCAAAGAATGCATAACCAATTCGTCATTCGGCGTCTGCCATTGCGTGTACGTTCCGGCGATCACCCATTTTCCCTGATCCGTACGATAAACTTGGTCGCACAGAATCAGCGTGCCGCGAATGGAACTTATCGAGCTAGTCGAGGTATCAGTCATGGCGGCAGTGTTGGCGCGATATCGCATTGAGGAAGTGAAAGAATTCGACTACCGAAAATTCACGCTCGTTCGGCGTCAGCCTTCGGCGACCAATTCCATCAACACTTGCGCTGCGCGTGCGGGATCTTCCTCGGCGCCTAATTCACCGGCCAAACGCAGACGTTCGACGATCGCTTGTTGCAGCAACATACGCGCTTTAGCCAAGCGGCGATGACATGACGTCAGGGGAATGCCGAGTTCGATCGCTACGTCGCGCAGAACTTTTCCTTCAATCAAGTTGGCCTTGAGCACCGCATAGGCTTCGCTTTCTAAGGTGCCGTCGTCAGCCCAGCGCTGCAAATCGTCCAACGCTTGCTGCAACACGCTCAGCGCCCACGCACGATCCATCGCCGCGCGCTGATCTGGCGCGGGAACATCTCCAACAAGCCGATCAATCATCGGCGTTTCGCCCTCTTTTGCTGCATCAATACTGGCATGGTCGCGCCGACGTTCATGGCGCACGGCATTGAGCGCCGCCATCCACGCCAGGTTCATCACATAATAACGAAAACGACTGCCGCTTCCGGGGGCTGCCCGCGCCAGCAATTCTGGTTTACGCATCAAATCCAACAGCACATCTTGGATGACGTCGTCAACTCGTTCGCGCCGTTCACCGATTAATCTTCGTCGCAGATACTCGCCCACGGCGTCGGCATAAAGCCCAATTAATGCCGCCGCCTGCTGCGGATGCTCAGGCAAACGAGCGATCAAACTCCAACGAGTAGCAGGAAATTCGACCGGCATAGGCGTGCCTACCGTGGAACTTCCCGACCAAGATCAACTCATTGGTAGACGAAAAAAAGGCGGTGACCCGCATGCCTGCGCAACGCTTTTGCTAAACTCCACTCGTCGGAGTTAAGTCTGATATGTGCTCACGGCGCTGACGGGCTGCACGTAGCGCCGCCAAGCGCCTGGGCGTTTTTTCGTACAAAGCAAATACGGTTGAGCTCGTTGCCCCGATTGAGGGCGATGCCGTAGCGTTCGCTTCTGCTGGCTCAATCAAATGATCAAAGATGCTGAAGTGCCCGGTGGCCGATATGAAATTCGCGCCCAAATCATGCTGGGGCGCATAGTCCGTCGGCTGAGCAATTGACTGGGCAATCGGAAGTCTTCCCACTGGCTTTGCGATCGGCAACGAAGCGGCTGGCTGGGCGATGGGCAGTGGCAATATGCTGCGCGCAATCGGCAGTGACGGCACGGCCGAGCGGACAAGGACTCGCGCGTCATCAACGGCCTTCGCTTCACGAAGAAAGCGCGGCAAGGGCTCTGCCTCCTGTACGGTGGGCGGTATTTGCGTGGCTCTTTTATGGAAAGAAGTGGTGATTCCTGCTCGTTTTTTCAGGGTTCGCATCAATTCAAGACGCGCTTCCAGAATCACTTCGGGAAACAACTTGGCCACTTCCTCAGCACTCGAACCATCGATGAATTCGAGGCGGAAGCCTTCCGTCAGATGACAAAATATTTTCACCTGCGTCGGAATGGGAGTACCGAAGCGCACCCCCAGCACCTTGGGGCGAACGAATGGAATTGTGATAATCGTGCTTATCGAAGATGCGCTCATGGTCTTATCTCACGGGCGAGGAATAGAGCGGAGCCTTCGCTTTTGCAAGATCTCTCATTACCAACGCTCGCCAACGCGCCAGACTAACTCCCGTTAGCGTTTGAGCGATTGAGTAAAGTCATCGGCGCTGGCGGTCTTATTTGCGCTTACTTTTTTCTCGCAGCGGGATTCCGCAATCAATTGGTGCAGCGCTTTTTCATACGCTAAGCTATCAAGCGGCAGCTTCACCGTCGCATCGGTCAGCGTCGAATAAATGCACGCGTTCGCCAGCTCGACCGAATATATGCCTTCAATCGCCGGTGCGATCAGCGGTTTGCCATCCAGCACCGCGTCGACGAAATTTTGAATAATCGCCTGATGCTGACCACCATTGCCATCAACGGGAAGGTCGACGTTCGAAGTATCCGGCCGAGCA
>JANMYZ010000049.1:0-5454 GCA_031382605.1 Planctomycetota bacterium
GCCGAACTCGCCAAGGAGCAAGCCGCCGAAGCTGGTGAGCAGCATATTAAATCATATCGTCAATCACTGGCTCACCGATTAGCTGCATTGACTGAGCGTCACGACATGCGTTTTTCCAGCGAAGGTGTGCAAATAACTCATTTCCAACAAACGGTAAGGCAACAATTTGTCGGTCGCCGCCAAGCATTGGAACAGGCACAACAACAACATGCCGATCGCGTTTTGCTCCAACAGCAAGCCACCGTTGCTGAGCACCAGCAAGCGATCGAACACGCCATCGCCAATACCATCGCCGCACTTGCTCATGATCTTGAACGCGCCAATGAGAGCCTGCGCTCGCAATATCGCACTTGGAGTGATCCGCTATGGTCGCACTGGGAGATGCCGCGTAATTTTCCAGTGGCAGTCCCGTGTGCACGACTGTGGTGCGAAGTTGCCGACCTCATCGACGAAGCAGGTGTACCTAAACCATTTGCACGTCCACATAGTCCGCAACGAATTGAAATTAGCGCTGATCTCGCTCTGCCTGAAGCGGGGTTATTATTGGTCGAAGGCGACCACGGGCTCGCGATTATCCATCAAGCCATGGTACGCTTGTTAGTCGGGTCGCCGGCAGGGAAAATTCGTTTTTCTCTTATTGATCCACTAGGACTTGGTAATCATTTCGCGCCGTTCTTGCGCCTACACGATTCAGACAAACACGTGGTTGGCGCAAAGGTATGGACCAGTCAGGTCGAAATCGAACGTCTGCTCGCTAATCTCAGTGAACATGCCGAAAAAGTCATTCAAAAATACCTGCGCGATCGCTATGCGACACTGGCTGAATATAACGAAGTCGCAGGAATTTTAGCCGAGCCGTACCAGGTGCTCGTGATCGCCGACTTCCCACATGGCTTCAGCGATCTTTCGCTGGAAAGACTTGTGAGTTTAGTTCAACATGGACCACGTTGTGGCATATTTGTATGGATCCATGGTAGCAAATCGATTCCGTTCCCTTCGCTGCTGAGTCGCAGTGAATTCATCAATCACGGAGTCGTCTTGCAACGTGGCGATAGTAGCTGGCAAACCGCGCTGCCAATACTACGCAGCTGGGAATGTGAACCGGAAGGGATGCCCGACACCTCTTTATTCGACAGCTTGCTCGACCAAGTTGCCAAACGTACGGCAGAATGCGGAATCCCAGCGCTCCACCTTACCTCCATTCTGAAGAAATCAGGCCCGCGTTGGCAGCGCACCACAGCGAATGAACTACGAATTCCGATTGGGCAAACCGGTGCCGATCGAATTCAAGAGCTCGTGCTCGGTCATGGAACGGCACAGCACGTATTAATTGGTGGTCGCACAGGCTCAGGGAAATCAACCTTGCTGCATGCGATAATTTGTGCTGGCGCCTGGCACTTTGCCCCTGATCAGCTTTCGTTTTACCTTATCGATTTCAAAAAGGGCGTTGAATTTAAAATCTATGGAACCACTCATTTACCTCATGCTAAAGTAGTAGCTGTCGAAAGTGATCGCGAATTCGGACTGAGCGTTCTGCGCGAACTTGACAAAGAACTCACTGATCGTGGTCGCCGATTCCGCGCTGCTGGAGTACAAGACCTAGCCACTTATCGCCAAAGATTCCCAAGCGAAGATGCGCCACGAGTTATGTTGGTGATTGACGAATTTCAGGAATTGTTCATCGAAGATGACGCCATTGCACATGACGCGGCGATGCTTCTCGATCGCTTTGTTCGCCAAGGTCGCGCATTTGGTATGCACGTCATTTTAGGCTCGCAAAGCCTCGGTGGTTCAAGTGCGTTGGCTCGCAGCACCATCGGACAAATCGGCGTTCGCATTGCACTCCAGTGCAGCGAAGTTGATTCGCAGTTAATTTTGTCTGACGAAAATACAGCAGCGCGATTACTCGATCGACCTGGTGAAGCCATTTACAACGACCGCTCAGGTCAACGTGAAGGCAATTCGCCGTTTCAGGTATTCTGGCTCAACAGCCACGATCATCGTGCCTTACTCGTCGATCTTCCGCATGATGGCCTAGGAAAGCCCCAAGTCTTTGAGGGTAGCGCCCCTGCTCTGATGACAAACAACCAGGAGTTAAGTTCACTGCTTGTGAGCAGTCATACCCAACAACACCTCGAATGCTGGCTTGGCGAACCAAATACTTTGGGTGGGCCACGCAAACTGCAGTTCGGCACGGGCGCAGGAGGAAACCTACTGGTGGTTGGGCACAACCATGAAGCAGGAATGGGCATGGTTATCGCTGCAATTTGTGCCCTCTGTGCTGGTCATCCACCGTCTCAGTTGCGCATACGAATTATTGACGGCATCGCAGTCAACGATCGAGCCACCCTTCTTATCAATCAATTAATAAGCGAGTTGCCGCATGATATTCAGTTGATCGCCCCAGCTGCTGCTGCCCACACGATCAGCGAGCTTGCCGTTGCATGTGCCGATGGTGCACGAGTGGACGTACCCACCGTGTTATTCGTTCTCGGCTTACAACGATTGCGCGATCTACGTATGAGCGACGCTTTCGCATTTCAAAACGAGCGCGGGCCTGGCGACCGCTTTGCCGAGCTGCTGGCGAACGGACCAGACGGAGGCGTTCATACCTGGGTGTGGTGTGACACCGTTGGCAACTTATCTCGGGCGCTTAATCGCACTGCGCAACGAGCTCTTGGGCAACGGGTGGCATTCCAAATGTCCACCGGCGATTCCAGTGATTTGATTGACGACGGATCAGCAAGTCAGCTTGGGATTCACAACGCATTGCTGGTTGATTTCGCGGGCGGTGAACGTTGTAAATTCCGCCCATATACGCCACCAGAGAGCAGCGATCTTAGTGAATATATCGCAGCAATTAATGTTAAGTGGAATCCCATTTTAAAGCATCGGCAAGCACCGCCTTCTCTTTGAGCCAAAGAAATAATGCAACTACTTAGGCTGCACGGCACTTTACTGACGGTTTCTTTCGCGGAATTTTCGGTTGCCAGGGCGTCTTTCTAGCGCTCTGACGATTGCCTTGCATGGGTCGATGTTGTTATCGGTGGTGGTGCTGAAAGTAGGATCTGATGATCTTGACGATCATTGAACATTTTCAGCTCAACGCGAAAATAACATACGATAACACACTTTAGTACCGAGCGATTAGCCCACCACTGGGGTCAGCCAGTGACGGTAAGCTTCATTTCGGCCATAAACCGCATCTTCGTACGCTTGCTGAATACGCGTAGTGATCGGGCCGCGTCCGCCATCGCCGAGCACGCGCTTATCAACTGAACGTACAAAGCTGACTTGGCAGCCTGTGCCGACCAAGAACGCTTCTTCGGCAAGATACAATTCGGTGCGCGCGATGGCGCGTTCGACGCAGGGAATGCCGCGATCTTTGGCGAGTTGGAAAATCGCCTTGCGGGTGATGCCTTCCAAAATGTCAGCGCTGCGATCGGGGGTGATCAACACGCCGTCACGAATGATGAAAATATTCTCTGCCGAGCCTTCGCAAACTTGACCGCGATCGTTGAGGAAAATCGCTTCGTCATAGCCGTTGATCAGCGCTTCGCTCTTGGCCAACGCGCTGTTCAGGTAGCCGCCGGTCGCTTTGGTGCGGCCAGGCAAAGCGTTGTCGGGAATGCGGCGCCACGAAGAGACACAGACGTTGAGGCCTTTTTCTGCCGCAAAGTAGTGATCCAGCGGTTGGATGTAGAGCAGGAATCCGTCAGGCACGTTGACCAACACGGGGCCCAGGCCAGTGCCTTTTTTGAACACCATTGGCCGCAGATAAACGTTTTGTTTCGGCGCATTGGCGCGGATCGCTTGGATGGCGATTTCGTTCATTTCGCTGACCGATGGCGCGTGCATCAACAACATCTTTGCGTTGGCGAACAGGCGTTCGAAGTGCTCATGCAAGAACAGCAGATTGATTTGCTGACCATTCCAGTACCCGCGAATGCCCTCAAAACAGCCGGTGCCGTACTGAAAAGCATGGGTGTTTACTGGGACCTGGCACTCGTTGAGAGGCTTCCAGGTGCCGTTGAGGTAAGCGAGCATGGTGTTGATTGGTTCGGTCACAGAAGCCTCGGATGCGGTTGAGGAGGCGGAATCTAGAGGGCCGTCAGCATAACTCCAGATGGACGGACGGATGGACGGGGCGGGGCGGAGCCGAGATCCACGAGCCGCGACGAGTCGTTACCCATCATTTACTGCCGCCTTGATCACCGCTGGTCAAACGCTCGATAACCCCCGCCACCAAACAATTTGACCAATCGATACACCTTGCTATGTGTACGCCCCCCGTGCGAGAACCCCTATGAGTTTAGTCAACACACAATACGCCGAAGCGATCTCCAAAGTTGGTGGTTACTACAACTTTGTGACCATTATCATTCGCCGCATGAAAGAGCTGAACAACGGCCAACCACCGATGGTTTTGCCTCCAGCCGACAAGAATTACGACAAGATCGACCTGATCGTCAAAGAGATCGAAGCCGGTCTGTTGGTGCTCAAAAAAGTCTAAACGTAAGGTTCCAGCGCTCGCGGTCTTGTGTCTCTTCGCAGAGCACTAGCCTGCCGCTCCTCTGAATTCAGTCCCCCTTTATCTCTTAGTCCGCTTTTCACCCATCTAGACCCAAAGGGCCAACGAGGCCACCATGCAAACTACTTTTGTTAAGAATGAAGACGTTGTCCGCAGCTGGTATGTCGCCAGTGCCAAAGGCAAAGTCCTCGGCCCCCTCGCGGTGAAAGCCGCCACTGCCCTGATGGGCAAGTACAAGCCAAACTGGACCCCCAGCACCGACGCTGGCGACTATGTCGTCATCACTGACGTCGAAGGCTTGGTTTTCACCGGCAACAAAGCCGTGAAGAAAGTCTACCGCTTCCACAGTGGATTCGTCGGTGGTATCAAAGAAATCCCACTCGGCGTCATGCACGAATCCAAGCCTGAAGAAGTGTTTTACCTCGCGGTCAAACGCATGCTGCCCAAGACCATCCAAGGTCGCAATCAGCTCAAGCGCTTGAAGTGCTACAAGGGCGCAGCCCACCCGCACATCGGCCAGGTTCCTAAATCACTGCCTTGATTTGACGTCATCTGACGTCTCACAACACCCTGGCGAAATTCGCCAGGGTGTTTTCGTTGGTACGGCAGAAGTTCAACCTGAAGGCCGCAAGGCCGCAATCGATAAACACAGAGCACCAGAGCACCAGAGCCGAAAAAAACAGAACGTTTCCACTGAAATTCCGGAAGAGCCACTTTTTGGCTCTGCGTCGTCCAGTGTGGGTCTTTTCTCCGTCCTTGGGGCTCATCACAGCGGGAAGAATATCGAACAGGAGACGCGGAGACGCGGAGGTAAGAGGAGGGAAAGGCTTATTCTCTCCGGCAAGCATCTTCCCCTCCTCCGATCTCTGCGTCTCCGCGTCTCCTGTTCGATGTTTTCTTCTTTGGCTGTCCAATGAGATTGA
>JANMYZ010000084.1:0-3616 GCA_031382605.1 Planctomycetota bacterium
CTGACCGCCGCCAGGAATCGCTGCGGACTCCAATAAAATCCATGGTTTCATGCTGAATTTCCTTAGTTGCACGTTGCGCTGATGATACCGGCACGCGTCGCCCTGCGGCTTTGCGGTTCAATGGTTTTTAAATCTAGAAAACGCAGTTGGAATAAAACTTCCACCGCAAAGACGCGAAGACGCATTACCCCGTTGGGGCACATAGGAAAAGCAAGAGTTTGAATACAAATGCGTATGATTTGTGTCTTTACCAAACGGGTGAGCTTTGTCTTTGCTGTAAGTCCTTTGCGCTCTTGGCGTCTTTGCGAGAAAAGCTCTCTCTACTGCGTTTTTTAGGTTGATCAGAGCGAGTCGCGAACGACGACCGGGCTCCGTCCTCTGCTCAATTGCTGTACGGACAGTTGTCCGCCCCCCGGCAGGGGCAGCCTGATAATAGCCCGGCACTTCGGTGCGCTCCAACCACGGGCAGGATGCCCGTGTCACGGATTTCTCTGTGGCACGGGCATCTTGCCCGTGGTCTGAAGCACTGAAAAAAGACGCTCCAATCACGGGCAGGATGCCCGTGTCACGGATTTCTCTGTGGCACGGGCATCTTGCCCGTGGTCTGAAGCACTGAAAAAGGACGCTCCAACCCACTTCAGTTATTCCCGGCACTAAAGTCCACTCAAGTGCCGGGCTATTCTCACAGCGTCCCGCTGGGACGCGAGGACGGACTCAGTCCTCCGTACGAAAGTATTTCAACCACGGATGACGATGAGCCATTTTCAATTTTCCTCCGACACCCTTTTCATCGCCCATGAACAATGCGTTTCCAGTATTCATCGTATTTAAACTGCGGACTATTTTCTGCATCATGGCAACGTGCACAGGTCGCGGCGCCGACTGGCCGCAGCGGGCTGCCGCGCCCAGCAGCAGCGACGTGAGCTTGCCCTGGGCCGTGACAGGATTCACACGAAACGCTGGCGCGCCAGTCTTTCGGTTGCTGACGAAGATAACCACCGGGTTGAGCAAATGCGGTCACATGACAACGAATACATTCAGGATCGTGCTGATAATTTTTACGTTCCAAACTGGCGAAGGCTTGTGCGTGACGACTGACGCGATGAATCTCAGCGGCGTTGGTGTGGCATGCGGTACATGTAGCGTCACCGACGAAACCGCCACCAGGTAACGAATGATCAACGGCTAAATCGGTCACCCTCAGTTTATGCTGATATTCACCAACTAACGTGCGTAGCTCTTGGTTGTCTGGCAAGGTGTCATGGATCAATTCAAAACGGCAACGATCGCTGCCCCAGGCCCACCAGCCCATCGTTTTGCCATGATTCGCCACGTGAACCACGCGCACGCTGCCGATCGCCAAGGGTTCTGGCGTCGGACTCTCCACCGCGCCACCGATGATGAGCGACACGTGTGGTAACGCGCGCGCCAGGGCGGCGAGCCCCGCCTCATCCAGATCTGCCATCACCACCACCGACGCGGTTCCAGCCGTGGCGATCACCGGCAGCAAGGCGTCTACTGGATCGGTGACCGTCAGACCAACGCCGCGAGCCTGCGATGGAACCACTGCCGTCAGCAACACTTCTTTCCCACCAACTTGTATACGCAGCGCGGGCAATATTCCCACAGCGCCCTGAACATTCGCCGCCAACAGTTGTACCTGCGAACGCTGCGCGGATGCCGCTAAACTGCTGAGAATGGGCGCTCCCAGCGCCACTTCGGAAGTGCCCACCGCCACCGCGCGGATGCCAACGTGGGCCAAGCCCTGCAGGTAATATCCGCTTTTTATGACTTGGTAATCCAACGGGCCAGCCGACCAACCGCCCAATTCCAACGCCAGCAAACGCTCACTGGGAACGCGTGCGAGTAATCCCGCACGACGCACTAATCCGCCATACATGCCAGCCGTGCAGCCACAGGGTTCAAAGCGTGACTGGGTGTGTGCGTTCCAGGCGATCACTGGTCCTTGCGCAGTTGCTAAGTCGGCGGGCAACGGCGGAACTCCGGCGGGCGGCGGCAAAACGTGAGCGATTGGCGGCACCGCAAGCAAGCGTTGGCTCCACCACCACCAACTACTCGCGGCCAGCACGACCACCGCTGCGATGATAAACCAACGCATCGAATGCCGCTTACTCAACCAGCGCATAGACCAACGCGTTGGCCACGATCTGGTGGGCGTTGGTGATTTCATCACCGCCGCAGCAGCAACAGCCATCGACCTTTGACGAGTCGTTCAATCCTTCTGGTGAGAACAAACACACTAGGCGGCCATCCAAGATCACGCCTTCGAAGCGAGCCTGACCATCGTGCTTCAAGGTCGTTGAGCGAACATCATAGATCGTCTGAAACAGCGGATGTTCTTTGGTCACCGCGGTTAATGCGTTTTTTCCAAACATCTGGCTGATTTCACTGCGCAGACTCGCAGCCCACTCTTTTGATGAACACCCAGCAGAGGCGAGCAAGAATCCGCCATTATCAAGCCACGCTTTCATATTCTTGCGTTCGTCCGACGTCATCACAAAGGCGCCTTCACCAGTCATGACAGCAAAACCGACAGTGGCGAAATCAGCAGCGCTGACGGACTTCACGGAGGTAAAGGTGGTCTCCAGATTAATGCCGGAATCTTTGCGCACGCTGGTCAAGAATGAATCGCTAAAGCATTTCGAGGTCTTACTTCCGGCATAGACCAGGTTGCCGACTTGTACTTTGCGAGCGAGCGATGCGATGGGCTTGTCCACCGCTTTCTCCTTCGCTTTGTCCGCCGCGTGCGCGAAAGAGGCGAGCGAGCACGTAAATAAAAACGACGCCAACAGCAGGCGAAGGCTAAACCTTTGGTAGGAAATCGTGGTCATGGCTGCTTCTCGTTTGTCGGTGTGGGAACTGGGACTGGTGCGATCGGATCGCTATCTAAACGACGGAAATAATCTTCAATCAGAATCTGCTCGCCAGGACTAAATGCGGCGCCAACCCCGGCCGTCGTCGTGCGGACACCCGTTGCATATGCCGTCGCGCTGCGCGATTCCTCGGTCTCCACGGCGGCTGCTCCGCTGTGGCCTTTTCCTTGACGTTCATTTCCAGCACGACCGCCGTTCAGGGCTTTCAATGCTTCTGGTCCGAAGAGTTGCATTTTTTGACTCGCTCGCGGATTGGTTCCGCCGCGACGCACGATTTGCCCGCCACCACTTGCTCCGGAAGCGCCGCCGCCACTCGACGACTTAGACGATGACTGACTGAATCCACGCTTGGCCAATCCTTGCAGTTGCGACTGACATTGGCCAAAGCCCTTGCACTTGCTCAATCCTTTTCCTTCGCTTTTTCCTTCGCCTGACTTCTTTTTACCAGCGATTTTTTCCAACCGATTAGCGGCGTCGACGGCATCCGTATGCGCTTCACCAACCCGCCCCGAACGACCTGAACGACCGGCCTGGGCGACTAACCGATCAGCTTCGCTGGCTTGGACATCACTGGCTAATTGTTTGAGCTCGCCAGCCTCATCGGAGTTTTTATCTGGCATCGCTTCTTGCACCAACTTCGCCGCTTCTTGCCAATCTGTGAGCGCCTGTTCCATCTCTTGCTGCTGACGGCTGACTTCACGCAGACGCGCGCGATCCGCATC
>JANMYZ010000118.1:0-3013 GCA_031382605.1 Planctomycetota bacterium
CTGACCGCACGCGAACCGATTCGTCTTCCGAGTGGCCTGCGGCGCGAACGCGATGTGTGGCGACAACTGCCCATCGATGAACGTCGGCGCATCCTCCATCAGGTTTGCACCGCGCACGAAATTCCCGTCGATAAACGTCCACCAGCGGCAGAGCAGCCACCATGATTCGCACGGACCTGCGTGGTGGTGATCAGTGGTTCAATGCGCGTTCAGAGTCGTTGTGCTTCCGCGCTGCTGTGGTGGTGCATCGTCTGGGTGTGGCTGGCAGTCATGACGTTGCGAATGCATGCGGCATCTCGCATGTGAAAGCCTACGAAGTCTTGGTGGCCTGCACGCGGCGTCCGCATCTCTATCATATCCGCCGTATCGCACCTGGGAGATTCGCGCCGATAACCGCGCCATGAATTTCCATGTCATTCCAAATCGAAATGTGTGTTCTGTGTATGTTTTTGTGTCACGTGGAACCAAAACACACATTCGACATCCCGAATGACAGGCGATCGCGCGATGCATAGCGTGCGCCAGCATGCGCACCCTCATCTGTCTCCTCAAGCAGCCCTCCGAAACCTACAAGGCATTCAACGACCGACTCGCTGATGCCTGCGCGGTCATGCGACCGTCCGGCGCTCGCTGCGCGCTGGTAGGATCACAGCCCAAAGTGGACCTCATCGCGGTTGATGACGACGAACCACCCGTGCGCGTCGCGGTGTGTCCGCTAGATGCGAGCACCGACGCCGAAGCGACACGCACCCAGGATCGCCTCGCTCGCGTACTCGCCGTTGCTGCGGGAAAGCCAGTGATCACGGCGGACACCGAGCCTCCGCTGGTCACGATCTGCATGTGGCCTTTGGATTATATCGTAGCGAGCGACGAAACGACCAATGTGACAGATGATCAGGCGAACGAACCCAATGACGATGGCAGCGATGACGACGATGATGAGGACGCATCCGACAACGACGTGATAGCTCCGCCAACTTCCGCGCCCGAAAAAAATCCTACGACCACAGCAGTGGCGCACCCCTCCGCTGGTCGTCCACCGTTCGGATTCCGCCGCCGTGGCGGTCGCTTGGAAGAAGATCCCGACGAAGCAGACATCGTACGCACCGTACTCGACGCCTACGACTCCGGTCTCACCGATGATCGCATCATGGGCGAACTCAAGGACGCTCATGGCGAATGGGTGCGTGAACATTGGCAGCCAAAAGAAATTCCCCGCCATGTTCGCCGCATGATTGAGAAAGCGGACTTCTATCGCCGGAAGCTGGCACCGGAGGCGAGATGAAACCGCGCACTCCGGCAGAAGAACTCATCGCACAGACCTTAGCGAACGCGCTGCGAGGTCAGCTCACTTTAGGACCGCTTGACGTGATGCGGCTTGCAGGCGCCGCTCGTGAGGTGGAACCGCAACACATCGCTGCGCTTGCCATCAAGCGATGGTTGTCTACTGATCCTCGTGCCCGTGACATCGTCCGACATTTCGCCGCCAACACACCGTCCGCAGGCGGCTCTTCGCCAAGCGAGTTGAGATAAGGGAATTCGATCGCCGTAAGTACTTTTTGCTTCGCCTAGTTTAAAATATCGACCGTCAAGGGAAAATAGTCAGTATCGGACGAAGAAATTACCAAGATGGTCATTGTTCCCACGTGAATCAAAAAAATTGCTTGCCAGGTGTCTCTTCGTTCTTAAAAGCCTCGCCCAAACTTGGTGAGGCTTCATGGTCCCGGCGCGCGCCGCACATTATTTCTCTGACGAATTGCAACAGACCATCGTTGTCTCTTTGGCCAGCGCATGAACGTTAGTAAACGCATCGTCGCTGGAATCATTGTTGTCGCCGCAGTGGTTGCGTCGTTGACCATGTTGGCTCTGCCAACGATGGGCGAGCGAGCGATCCGCTTGATCTGGGCGAAAGCGGCACCTTCTGGAAATCCTGCGTCTACGCCAATTGTCCAACCCGCTCCGGTGTCGCAATCTGTGGTGCAACCATCTTCAATCAAAGAGCCGTTGCAGGAATCGTGCGGTTGTTTGGCCCCTAGTGACGCGCCTTCTGAGGCTGAGTTAACGGTTCTGCGGGCCAAAGTAGCGTTAACGAAGGCTTGGCTGTCGTTGGAGCCCAGTAACCTAGATGCATTTTATGCCCTAGCACCTGATCGACAACTGGAGTTCGTGACTGCGTATCGTAATAATTCCAATCTCTCTGATGCTGGCCTCGTATTTCTCAAGAAGACTATTCTGGATAAGCGATTGGGAGTTGTCACTCGAAACGCGATAGCGAATGTCCTCGTAGCAAATTTTGAGCGGTTTCCGCAGCAGCAGATGCTGTTCGAGGAAATGCTACACGATTCAGAGGAGTCTCCGGTGTGGCGCGAGTACGCTCTGCAGCACTTCGCACAAACGGCATTCTCGTCGCAGAGCCCGGAAACGATCTGTCGCGTATTGATGAAAGTCGCAAAGAGTGACACCAGCGACATGGCTGCAACCGCTATGATCCAACTGAGTTTTCTTGAGCGTAGCGGAGCAGTTGAACTTTCGGTCGACTACGCCAATGAATTATCAAGACGCTTGGCCGACCCGAAAGGGAGCCTCGCATCGAAGATTTCAATGATCGGCCTGATCGGTTCGCGTCGGATGGATGGATATGCCGATGCTGTTCGCCATTTGGCATTAAGTGACCAGCCGTCGTTACGGCGTGTTGCGATTGCCACTCTCGGATTGATTGGTGATGAATCAGATTCAGAGCGACTCAAATCTGCGCTCACAGATAAAGACCCGTCCGTCGCCATTGCGGCGCGTAGTGCTTACGATCATTTACTCACTCAAGCCAGCGCTCACTGAGTTCAACTTCATAGACTTTGCGAGGATAAACCATGCTCTCGACCATAATTCGCTCCGCGAAACTACTGACATTGATTTCATACTCACTGCTGCAGTGTGGGCTATCTGACGCCGCTGATAAAAGTGGTCTGACAGGTACTTACTATCCGCGCGAGGATTTCACGGGAACACCAGTTAC
>JANMYZ010000132.1:0-1505 GCA_031382605.1 Planctomycetota bacterium
GCACAGGAATGATCACTACCCACAACAAGAAGAGTGGCAGAAGCAAGAGCCAGAAAGGCATCGTTTGGCCATCGGCGCTGATCATTGGCCACAGCCATGATGTCGGTGAGCGTTTATTTTTTGCCTGCGGCAGCGCTAAGAGCGTTGGCACCAGCGCAAGTCCGACGGCCAGGCTGACGATGTGACTGGCGCTGACGGAAAAGGCTTGGTCATAAAAGAGATTGCCCAAAACACCCGGTAAAAACGCAAGCGGAACAAATACCGCAATTGAGGTCAGGCACGAAGCGATCAGGGCGCCTGCCACTTCACTGACTCCGGTGGCGATCGTCTTCGGTTGGTATTCAATGATCGCGTTCGGCTGGTTCGGATCATGTCCACTCACGCGATCGGCGGATTCTAACACCACGATCGCCGTGTCGACCAACATGCCGACACCAAGCGCCAAGCCGCCTAAGCTCATTAAATTGAGGCCGACATCGGCCATCGACATGAGTAAGAACGTGCCAACGACAGATAGGGGAATGGCCAAGCAGACGATCAATGATGGACGCAAAGCCCGTAGAAATACCAGTAAGACCAGCCACGCCAGCACCGCACCTTCGATAGTCGCCGATTTCACTTCAGAAATGGCATTGCGCACCGCTTGAGCGCGATCGGTTAGTAAAGTCAGCTGTCCGCCACCATAATCCCAAGTGTCTTTGGAGGTTTGACGCGCGAACATCGCCATGCGTGCACGGATGGCATCGGATGCGGCGACCATTCCGGCATCGGCTTGCGTCATGATCTCAATCAGCACGACTTCATTGCTGGTTTTATTAAGCGTTTGTGCGGAATGCGTCGTGTGCAGGCGTGGATCAGCCAGTGCCATCGCCAGTTCATTTGGCTCGGCCAGAGTCAGCTCAACGGTGGCCAGATCGCCGACGGTTACACCTGGGCCGACCAACACCGATTGAATTTCATCTGGTCGCGTGATGGAGCCACGCAGACGTACCGGACGTTGTCCTTCAGCGTCATAGACTGAGCCGACGGAACGGCTGGATATCGCACCACGGACGGCACTTTCGAGAGCCGTCACCGAAACTCCCGAGGCCGTCAGCCGAGCGATGTTGGGAATGATGCGCATTTCGGTTTCGCGACCGCCGCGCAAGCGCACCGCCGCAACTTGCGAAAGGCCCTCTAACTGCGGGGTTAATTCATCGCGTGCGATCACGCCAAGTGTGGTGGCATCTGGGCCGCCAGGTTTGGGCTCAAGCACCAAACGCATCAGCGGTTCAGCGCTGGGATCGTAGCGCAGCACCCGCGGAGGTTCAGCTCCGTTACCCAGACGAATGGTCGAAAGCCGTTCACGTAAACGGTTGGTGATAGTTTCAAGATCAGCATCAGCGCGCAGCGTCAGCCGTAATTCGACCGCTCCAGCATTGGCCTGACCTTCCAGATGAGTAAGTCCAGGAACCGTCGACACCGCTTGTTCGAGCGGCATCAAGAGCTGTTCTTCAAGCTCAACG
>JANMYZ010000145.1:0-7200 GCA_031382605.1 Planctomycetota bacterium
CCTGGTCCCTACGTCAAATTGGCCTCGCTGGCAACGCAGATTCAACAGGGCCAAGGATTGGGAACGGCATTGAAAACCCTGACCACAAAAAAAGACAGCAAAGATCCGGTCGAAGCGGCGGAAGCAACGGCGATGCTAGCCGCCTTGACCAAAGGCGCGCAGGAGCAATTAGACGATGCCATCAATGAGATTCAAAAAGATCCGGTAGTAGCGATCACGCGATTAAACAGCGTGGCGACGCGATTCTCTGGCAGTGAATTCGCTACGAAAGCCAAGCTGGAAGCAGACACCGTGAAGAAGGATCCGAAAATTCAGAAGGAAATAAAAGCCGCCGCCATGCTCGATCAAATCGTGGCCGCAGAAGCAACCATGAAACCATTCCAAAATGTCCGCGACCCGAAAGCGGGCGGCTTTAGAACCTTGAATGCCCCAACGATCCAAGCAGTGCTCAGTCAATGCCAAGCGCTTGCGAAGCGCTACCCAGGAACGAACGCGGCGAAAAAGGCGGAAGACATTATTGAGCGCTATCGTTGAAGTTTAGCTCGGGGCTACCTCAGGCGAGAACCCATGGCGCAGCGTGTTCTCAGTGATGCAGCGTGGCGTCAGGAATTGCAGCAGATAATCTGATCCGCCAGCTTTGCTGCCGATGCCTGACAATCGGTATCCGCCAAACGGTTGGCGATCAACTAATGCGCCGGTGATTTTGCGGTTGATGTAGCAATTGCCGACCTGCAATTCGCGTTGAACGCGGGCGATATGGGTGGGGCTGCGCGAATATAATCCACCGGTGAGGGCGTAGCGGGTGCCGTTGGCGATGCGCAGGGCGTCATCGATATCTTGCGCACGAATCACGGCGAGTACTGGGCCGAAGATTTCATCTTGCGCTAAGCGTGCGTTGGCGGCGACCTCGGTGAAAATATGTGGGCCGACATATAATCCTTCGCTTGCGCATGCGCCAGGATCGCCGGCATAGACCAACTTCCCTTCCTGCTTACCGGCTTCGATTGCCGCGCGAATGCGTTGCTGAGCTTCACCGTCAATGACGGGGCCGAGGACGCCGGGCATTTCCGCTGGTCCGCTGGTCAGGCTGCGGGTGGCGGCGACCAGTCGTGTGACGAAGGCATCATAGACCGATGACAAGACGACAGCTCGCGAGCAGGCCGAGCACTTCTGCCCTTGGAAGCCGAAGGCGCTATGCATGACGCCGAGCACGGCTTCATCAAGGTCGGCGTCGTCGTCGATAATGGCGTTTTTACCGCCCATTTCGCAGATAACGCGTTTGACTTCGTTGACTCCTTGGGTGCCCGCGACTTCTGCCGCACGGCGATTGATAGCCAAGCCGACATTGAGCGATCCGGTGAAGGCGATCACCGAGACATCTGGGTGCCCGACCAACAACGGTCCGATTTCTTCACCAATTCCTGGGAGGTAATTCAGCACCCCAGGTGGAATGCCAGCTTCGTCGAAAATCTCCATGAGTTTTGCCGCGATCACCGGCGTTTGTTCGGCGGGCTTCATGATCACGGTATTGCCTGCGACGAGCGCTGCCGCCGTCATGCCGCACAGGATGGCGAGTGGAAAATTCCATGGTGAAATCACCACCACCACGCCGCGTGCGACATAGAAGGTGTAATTGTCTTCGCCAGCAACATCGCGTTTTCGCGGCGCGTCGAGCCGTTGCATGTCGCTGGCATAAAAGCGGCAGAAGTCGATCGCTTCAGCGACGTCAGCATCGGCCTCGGCCCACGATTTACCGGCTTCGTACACCATCACGGCGCTCAGTTCGGCGCGGCGTTGACGCATGATGGTCGCCGCACGCACCAATATCGCTGCGCGTTCGTTGACTGGCGTCGAACTCCACGCGGGGAAGCGTGCTTTGGCAGCGGCGACGGCGTGTTCGGCGTGTTTCGGTTGAGCGCACGAAACTCGGCCAACGACTTGGCTTCGGTGCGATGGATTCAGCGAGACGATTTCTTGCTCAGTGATTACCGGTTTGCCATCGATGATCAGTGGTAGCCGTGCACCGCCGAGTTGCGTCGCCACTTTTGCCAAGGCGTGATCTCTTTCGCTGCGTGCGCTTGCTTGTGAAAGATCCGCGAGCGGTTCGTTAACGAAACGTTCACTCGCGTTGCGCTGAGAAACGGCCTGAGGTTTTTTCATGGGATCCATAAGGAGGTCCTCTTCGGGAGCGTGTTCAAGAAAGCCGGCGCGAACGAACGATTGATTGGAGGTATTTTCGAGCAGTCGACGCACTAAATAGGCCATGCCGGGCAGCAGATTTCCAAACGGCATATAGATGCGCACGCGTTGACCAAGCGCGGTGAGCGCGGCTTTCAGTGGATCGGCCATGCCATAGAGCATTTGGAATTCAAAGCTGCGCGGCGGTAATTTCAGGGCTTCGGCGTGAGCCAGTGCATGCGCGATTGAACGAACATTGTGACTAGCAAATGCCGGGCGCAGAACCGTGCTGTGCTCCAGCAAGAACCGCGTTTGGGTTTCGTAGTTGGCATCGGTGGCGTTCTTATTCAAAAATACCGGAACCGGCCAGTCATTTTGTGCAGCGATCACGCATTCGTATTCGTGGTACGCACCTTTCACCAAGCGCACCCAGACGGGTGTTCCGCGACGTTCGGCCCAACGCGCCAACATCTGTAAATCATTACCGCAGGAATGCAGGTAAGCCTGGATGGCAATGCCGACATCTGGCCAGGTGCGGAATTCCGCTTCCTCAAGGACGTCACAAAAGATGCGTATGGTGAGGTCTTTGAAAGAAAATTGCTCCATATCGATATTGACGAACGCGCCGCTTTTCTTGGCGAGTCGCAGCAACGGACGTAAGCGAGCGCATACCGAACGCGTGGTGCCAATGACGTCGCTCGGATCGAAGCAGTTGGTCAGCGCAGAAAGCTTTACTGAAAAATTAACCTGCGGTACATCGTCGCGGTAGTCGCCGTCCTTCGGCGTTGTTGCGGTGATATTTTTGATCAGCTGAAGGTAGGTATTAAGATAATGATCGGATTCCTGATCGGACAACACGGCCTCGCCAAGCACGTCGATGGTGAAATCCAGACCGTTTTGGCGCAGACGCTTGACGGCTGCGATAGCCTCATGAGTCGTCGAGGCGGCAATGAATTTGTGCGCTAACTGCCGCGAACCGAAGCGTGCCGCATGCGCGACGATGCTGGCCAACGGCCCACTTTGCTGCAGAGCCAGACGGCGCGTGCCGAAAGGCAGGCGATGGCTGACGGGTCCAAGATATTCAGCCAAATGGCGATTAATCTGCGCATTCGTCCGCAGGCCCGGCAAGGCGTCGACGAAGCGAAAGAGCTGAACTTTCAACGCTTCGTCCTGCATGGTCCAGCCCATTGCCAGATCGTCGAGCCACGCCTGAGTAAATGGCAGCGGTTTTCGTCGACGCACACCAGCGAATAAGGCATGGCCGATCTCGCGAATGCGTCCCTCAATCGCCATGGCAGTCGAGGTTCGAGCGAGAGGTTGTCCAGTTAGATTGATGCTGTGCACGGAACGTCCCTCTGGGCGGTAGCGGGCTGGTCGGTTGTCATATTCAGTAATTTACTAAGCGGTTCTTGATCACTTTTGCTGCCACGACGAACGAATCTAGTGATTATTATCAGACCACAGACTACAGGCTACATTCTACAGACTGGTTCGATGTCTGGCTTCAGACCGACCACAGACCACGGGCAAGATGCCCGTGCCACAGTAGCAATCCGTGACCCGGGCATCCTGCCCGTTGTTCGATGCCACAGACCACGGGCATCTTGCCCGTGGTTCGATGTCCGGCTTCAGATCGACCACCGACCACCGACCACCGACCACAGGATTGTGCTGCGACGTTATGTACAAAACCGGTGGTCCGTAGCCTGTAACCTGTGTCCTTCACGATAGGTTTTTTATCGCTTTGACGCAGGCTGGATGATCCAAGGATGTCTCCGCTATTTTGTATTGCGCCGAAGCACAGAGCGATTAACCGCTGGTTATGGTTTCTCGATCAGCCGCTGCTGTACATCCTCCTGGCCTTGATCCAGCAACCAAAGCGTGGAGCCGTTCATTTCTTGCGGCTTTGGCCGATCCGAATTCTGGGATGTGGTCGTTATTTGATCGTAATCCCGACATGTTGTTTGTGGTCAAGGATCGCGCTGGGCGCTACGTGTGCGTCAGTGAATCGTGTGTTGAGCGCTGTGGCCTGCACAGCAAAGCCGAAGCGATTGGACGTACGGCGCATGATCTTTTTCCAAGGGATTTGGCTGACAGTTACGTGCGTCAAGACGAAGCCATTTTTCGTACCGGACGTCCGGTGGTCGATAGTTTAGAGCTGACTTTGTATCGCAATCGCGGGCAAGGTTGGTGTTTGAGCAACAAAGTTCCGCTTCACGATCATGACGGAAAAATTATCGGCATCGCCTGTATGGATCGCGATTTGATTGCGGCAAACAGCGAAGGGCTGATCAATTCTCGCTTGGCTGACACCATAGAATACATCCAAAAGAATTTTGCTCAGTCACAACGAATTCCGACCCTAGCACGCATGGCGGGTCTTTCGCCCGTGCGCTTTGATCGGCGGATGCGCAAGATCTTTGGCATTTCGACCATGCAATATGTGATCAAGACGCGCATTGATGCCGCGTCGCAGATATTAGCTCACAGCGATGAAACGCTCACTGACATTGCGCTGATCGTTGGTTTCTCCGATCAAAGCGCACTGTCTCGTCAGTTTAAACGCTTTACTGGCTTCACGCCCAAGCAGTACCGCAAGCTGATGGGTGGCGATGGTGAAGTCACTCAGGTGTGAAGCTCAACGGTTTTGATCTTCTTTCGTCACTTGTTGCGGAAAGCCGCCTGGAAATTCTGATGAGCGGCATTCACCTGTGCTTGATATGCTGCATCTTTTGCCGTTCCACCCGGCTCGACCGCAACTGTTCGGATGAGCAGTAACCCCAAGTTGATTTTTAAGAACCGAGGAAGGTTACGTGGAAAAAAAGTGAGGAAGAAAGAATTGCCGCACCAAGAGTTACCGCCGCGACCAACTGTCATTTGACCACTGCCATTGCCCTCGTCCTTGATCTGTACAGGAATACCGTCTTCGGTTTCCCATAAATCTAAGCGTTCATCTAAGTTCGACCAACGGACGTTGTCATGCACACCCCGCGGATGTCATAACTCACTGCGCGTCGACGCGTTTTTTTTATCCCGACCGGCGATTCTCCAACTCAGACCTAATGCACCCTGACCATCCGTCGTAAGTTTCTCTGTGAGCCCTGACAGCCGGAACGATCTGCCATCGCTGAGCATCATCGTTGTTCCAGGACCAAGCACCGTGATATGTACATCAGGTTCAAACGGACGATTTGCGGCCACCCGTGGGCTTCCGATGACCTGATGCCCGCAAGAGTGGGCGATCAAGACAGCTAGGCACAGGACTCCGACCATCATGGCGGCTCGGCTATTCCAACGCGTCCAGACAAACCACGGCAGCCAGAGCAAGAACATCAACCAGACCATCTCCCCCAACATGATGAAGCAGGAGGCGCACAGCACCAGAAACCAGATCACCAATGGCGCAAGAATGGATGGACGTAATGGAGCAGATTCAGCCATCGCATATTCTCCTTTCTATGGTGTGAAGATACACGGGTCACTCGCTGAGGCCAGTTATGTGCCGGATAAAACCAGCCTTGTGTCGTTCCTACTCAACGATCAATCAAAGTGGTTGATCGAGAAAATACCCACGCGAAACGCCGCAGAGCCTTTTTTTTTTCCGCGTGATTTGGCGGGCAGTTATGTGCGTCAGGACGAAGCGATCTTTCGCGCGGGGCGTCTCGGTTAATGCCTCGCTGATTGTGACAGTAATGACATGGGTCAGACTCCTTCAATGCCCACAGCACTCATCATCGGCGGCGGCGCCGCTGGGTTTTTCGCCGCGATCACCTGTGCCGAAGCGAATCCAGGCCATCACGTCATCATCTTAGAAGCCACCGGCGAGGTGCTTTCGAAGGTCCGCATTTCTGGCGGTGGACGTTGCAATGTGACGCATGATTGCGTAGAGCCAAAGACTTTGGTCGGCAATTATCCGCGTGGCACGCGCGAATTACTCGGACCATTTTCTCGTTTTGGACCACGGCAAGTGATCGCTTGGTTCGCAGGACGCGGAGTCGAACTCAAGGTCGAAGAAGACGGCCGGATGTTTCCGACCACCGATCGCTCAGAAACCATTATCGATTGTTTGAGCTCAGCTGCGCAGGCCGCAGGTGTCGAAGTGCGCACGCAGACGGTCGTGCGTTCGCTGAAAGCAGAAAATAATCGTTGGCGAGTTGAAACCGCAAATGGCGTGATCGAAGCGGACACCGTATTGCTGGCGACTGGTTCAGGAAAAAGCGGCCATCGATTAGCGGAGGCGCTCGGACACACGGTGGTGCCGCCGGTACCGTCGCTCTTTACCTTCACTTGTCCGGAACCATGGATTCATGCATTGGCGGGACTGAGCGTCGAAAATGTTCGCCTCACTTTGCTCGGCTTAGAGGAAGAGATCACCACGCAAGGACCGCTGCTGTGTACGCATTGGGGTTTCAGTGGTCCAGCTGCGCTACGTGCATCAGCGTGGGGCGCGCGCCGGTTAGCCGCCGTGAATTATCGCTGTCGCGTCAGTGTTGATTGGCTGGGCGGTGCATCCGCAACCGAATGGTGCGCCAACGCCCGCAAAGCGAATGGAGCAAAATTGCCGAAAAACTCCCAGCCAGCGGCAATTCCCAGGCGTTTGTGGGATGCGTTACTGCTACGCGCAGGCGTAATCGACGGCGTCGGTTGGGCACAATTAACCAAAGATCAGATGGAGGCATTGGCCGCTCAACTGAATTCCTGCACCGTCGTAATGACCGGCAAAAGCACCTTCAAAGATGAATTCGTCACCGCTGGCGGCGTCGCACGCGAAGAAGTCAATTGGCGCACCATGGAAAGTCGCAAACACCCAAGTTTATTCATCGCCGGCGAATGCTTAGATGTCGACGCGATTACTGGTGGCTTTAATTTTCAGAATGCGTGGACCAGCGGATGGCTGGCGGGCAATGCGATGGAGGAACGATTGGGTGTTGGTTCGTAGGGTAGTAAAAAGTTTTTCCGAAAGCGTAGAATCAAGATTGAACAGGAGGAACGGAGGAACGGAGGGGAATCACAAAGGGGAAC
>JANMYZ010000174.1:0-3355 GCA_031382605.1 Planctomycetota bacterium
ACCGAACGCATGGCGCGTATGTCGATCATCGAAGAAGGTCCGCATCCGCATGTGCGCATGGCACATCTTGCCATCGTCGGTTCGTTCTCCGTCAATGGCGTTGCCGCGCTCCATAGTGATTTATTGAAGGGCGGTCTATTCCGCGACTTCGCCGAACTGTGGCCTGAACGTTTCAATAATAAGACCAACGGCGTGACGCAACGTCGTTGGCTGGCGATGTGTAATCCACGTCTGTCCGACCTCATCACGCGGACCATCGGCGAAGGTTGGGTCACCGACCTGACGCTGTTACAACAGCTCAAACCACACGCTGAAAACGCGGCTTTCCGCAGCGAATGGCGTCAGATCAAACAAGATAACAAGCGCGACTTAGCGGCCGTGGTCAAGAAAGAATGCGGCGTCGACTTCCCGCTCGACGCGATGTTCGACGTGCAAGTCAAACGCATCCATGAATACAAACGCCAGTTGATGAATGCACTGCATGTCGTGCATCTGTACGACCGCATCAAACGCGGCGATGCCAAAGGCATGACCAAACGTGCGGTGTTGTTCGGCGGTAAAGCCGCCCCCGGCTACGCCATGGCCAAGACCATCATTCGTTTCATCACTTCGATTGCCGAGGTCATCAACAACGATCCCGACGTTGGCGATCTGTTACGCGTCGCCTTCATTCCTGATTACCGCGTATCGTTGATGGAAAAGATCTGTCCGGCAGCAGATTTGTCAGAGCAAATTTCCACCGCTGGCAAAGAAGCGAGCGGCACCGGCAACATGAAGTTCATGATGAACGGCGCCTTGACCATCGGCACGCTCGATGGTGCCAACATCGAAATCCGCGAAGAAGTCGGCGACGAGCACTTCTTGCTGTTCGGCAATACCACCGAGCAAATCGCCGCTATGCGTAAAGGTTACAACCCACAAACGGTCATCGACGGCAATGATGATCTCAAGCGCGTGATCAATCTGATCAAGAGCAGTCACTTCAACCACGTCGAGAAAGGTTTGTTCGACGACATCATCGGCACCCTCACCGGATGGGGCGATTACTGGATGGTATGCGCCGACTTCGCCGACTACGTGCAGGCGCAGAATCGCGCGCAAGCGTGGTACAACGACCAAGAACGTTGGACCAAATCCAGCATCATCAACACCGCAACCAGCGGAAAATTCAGCACCGATCGCACGATGCGCGAATATAATCGCGACATCTGGTCGCTGCCGACCGTACCGGCGTTGTCGTTGTAGCGGTTTTTTCATGTGGTGTGCAATGTACTCAGCGCTACTTGGCTTACGTTGGTTGCATGTGGCCTATGAGGTCCCAGGATGTGTCCATGGCACGGTCAGACCTCGTTGTGAGCATCGTCAAGGCTGGCACCGAAGGTGACCAAGAGCTTTTCCGACGCAGTGTGGCCTCGCTCTCGGACGATGAGCGTGCACGCCAGCACCATGGTGTTGCAGACAAGCTCGATGCCCTGCTACAGCGCGATGACTATGGAACACGGAAGGAAGTCGCGATCAACCAACAGGCCCAATCAGGATTTCCTGAGCAGCTCCTGTACCGTGATGAACCACGAGTTCGCCTAAGTCATTTGCTGTTGCCAGAGGACGCACAAGAAGCGATTCCAGAACTCATCGAAGAACAACATCGTGCACAGCTCCTTCGCGCTTCGGGCATTGAGCCCCGCAATCGTGTTATGCTGGTGGGTGAACCGGGCAACGGAAAGACCTCGCTCGCGCACGCGATCGCCGACGCACTCATCTATCCGCTGTACAGCGTGCGCTACGAAGGGCTGATTGGTAGCTATCTCGGAGAAACCGCCCAGCGGCTGCATAAAATATTTAGTTTTGTCAGTCGGCAGCCCTGCGTCCTCTTCTTGGATGAATTCGACGCTATCGGCAAAGAACGTGGTGATCGCCACGATGCCGGCGAAATGAAGCGCGTCGTCGGCTCGCTCCTCCTTGAGATCGACAAACTTCCGAGCCATGTGGTTGTCATTGCTGCAACGAACCATGACGAACTCCTCGACCGTGCCGTGTGGCGGCGATTCCAGATCCAGTTGATGCTGCCGCCGCCATCGTTTGGCGCTCGCGCCGATTGGTTTGGTCTCCTCGAAAAACGACTCGGATACAGCCTTGGCCTATCTCCTAAGGTACTGGCCAAGAAGATCGGATCGACTAGTTTCGCAGAGATGGAAGAGCTAGGTACGATGATTGTTCGGCGCCTGATTCTACGACAAGTTCAGACCTCGGTGACCAGCGTCACGACCAAATGCTTGCAGCAATGGTTGAAACGCCATCGGGTAAAGGCAACACGCGCGGCTCGCCAGTAAATGCCTCCTTTCGACCGGCCGTATTTACAGCTGCCGTTCATCGCCGAGGTCGCTTCACACAAGAATTCCTCTGGCTTTCCACCGGAAACACCCGTCATGCCCGAGCCGCTCGTGCAAGTTGGGCGCTTACGCGGGCAGATAAGTCGCCTTGAGCAAATCATGGAGGCGCATCGGGCACGGTTGCAAATCGATCCCGCTGGTGCAGGGCCGAGCGAAGTGTTGGTGTTGGAATGCGCGGGAACGGTCACAGATTTCATCAGGGCAGTTCAAAGCGTTCCAGAACTCGAGTGGATGGGAGAGTTCACGCAAAAAAAGCCCGGTGACTCAGAATTTTATTTTCGCAGAAATCGAGACAGGGAAATCCAAGAATCCATCTATCTGGTGATGCAGGACAGCCGCGGACAACGCGAATTCTTGCGTCTCTGGAAACTCTGGGAGGCGCATCAGGACAGGGCCGCTTTCCCTCGGAATCAGGCTAAGTGGAAGGCGGTCTTTCGCACACTCCGCAACGTGCGGTTCTGGGGACCCAAAGACCGCATCACTCAAGGAATGAAAGAAGAGTGGACAGAAGCTGTCGCAACGGGCGCGCAGAGATCGGTGATTGAGGTCGAGTGTTGGTATCCACCCAACGCTCAGCAACGCGCCGCAGCCGTTGCACGACTCACCACTCTCGTAGCAACGGTCGGCGGTCGCGTCCTAGACTCTTATGATCACCCTGGGATTCGGTACCTGGGCGTGCTCATTGAATTGCCAGCTGCTGCAGTTGCCGAACTGGTGCAAGATCCGTCATGTGCTCTCGCCATCGCTGACCCAGTCATGTATTTCCTGCGCAAGGGCCAGTCGCTGCTAGGTGATCTGCGTGAAGGATCGACCGCTCAAGCGCGCACATACCCTGGTAGGCCGACGATCGCAGATCCGCTCGTTGCGTTGATCGATGGCCTGCCGCAAGAGAATCTAGGCCCGTGTTCCGAACGCTACTACATCGGCAACGCGCTCAGTGTGGCCCGCGGTCGCGCGGTCGCCGC
>JANMYZ010000222.1:0-2645 GCA_031382605.1 Planctomycetota bacterium
ACCAGCTCGACCATGAATTTATATGGCCACGATGGAGCACCAGTTCGACCATATATAGCCAAGGTCGAGCAGGCGCTCGCCCCTCCCGGCCAGGTTCGCCGCTCACCGCAAATCAAACCGATCCAACTCCATCACTTTCACCCATGCCCGCACAAAATCCTCTACAAATTGGTGCTGGGCATCCGCGGCGCCGTAAACCTCGGCCAACGCCCGCAATTGCGCGTGGTGTCCAAAGACCAGATCCACTCGTGTCGCGGTCCAGGTGACGGCGCCGGTCTTCCGATCTTTGCCTTCAAAGACGTCGTTGGCCTCCGACAACGGTTTCCATTCGCTGCGCATGTCGAGCAGGTTGACGAAGAAATCATTCGTCAGGGTTTCCGGTTTGGCAGTGAGGACGCCGTGTTTCGCGCCGCCGACGTTGGTGCCGAGCGTGCGCATCCCGCCGATCAGGACGGTCATCTCTGGCGCGGTCAGCGTCAGCAACTGGGCGCGATCGATCAGCAGTTCTTCGGCGGACAGCGTGTAGCGGCCTTTGAGGTAATTGCGGAAGCCGTCAGCGATCGGTTCGAGCACGGCGAAGGTGCTGGCATCGGTTTGTTCTGTCGAAGCATCCATGCGGCCTGGGCGGAAGGGGACGGTGACGTTGTGGCCGGCATTTTTTGCCGCTTGTTCGACGCCGACGCAGCCGCCAAGGACGATGAGGTCTGCGAGCGAAACTTTCTTTCCACCAGCGGCAACAACGTTGAATGCGGCCTGGACGCCTTCCAGGGCTTTCAATACCGTTGCCAATTGCGCTGGTTGGTTGACGGCCCAGTCCTTTTGTGGCGCAAGACGAATGCGCGCGCCGTTGGCGCCGCCGCGTTTGTCGGAACCGCGGAAGGTGGACGCCGAAGCCCAGGCGGTCGACACCAGGGCTGCGATGGACAAGCCGGCGGCGAGGATCTTGCCCTTGAGCGCCGCGATGTCAGCGGCGTCGATCAGCGGATGATTCACCGCAGGAATGGGATCCTGCCAGATCAGATCATTGGCGGGTACCTCGGGGCCAAGGTAACGCGCACGCGGTCCCATGTCGCGGTGCGTCAGCTTGAACCACGCGCGGGCGAAGGCCTCGGCGAATTGTTCGGGATGTTCGAAAAAGCGCCGTGAGATTTTTTCATATGCCGGATCAACGCGCAGCGCGATGTCGGTGGTCAGCATTGCCGGAGCGATGCGTTTGTTCGAGTCGTGTGCATGCGGCACGGTGCCAGCACCAGCGCCGTCCTTGGGCTGCCACTGGTGCGCGCCTGCTGGACTCTTGGTCAGTTCCCACTCGTAGCCGAACAGATTCTGAAAATAGCCATGGCCCCATTTGGTTGGCGTGCTGGTCCAGGTGACTTCCAGTCCGCTGGTGATGGTGTCGCCGCCCACACCTTTGCCGAAAGTGCTCTTCCAGCCGAGGCCCTGTTGTTCGATCGGCGCCGCTTCCGGTTCGGGACCGACGTGCTTCGCCGGGCCGGCACCGTGGGTCTTGCCGAACGAATGGCCGCCAGCGATCAGCGCGATGGTTTCTTCATCGTTCATCGCCATGCGCGCGAAGGTCTCGCGGATGTCCTTGGCGGCGGCGAGCGGATCGGGAACGCCGTTCGGGCCTTCCGGATTGACGTAGATCAGGCCCATCTGCACCGCCGCGAGCGGATTCTCCAATTGGCGATCACCAGCGTAGCGGTTGTCGTCCAACCATTTCTTTTCCGCGCCCCAATAGATGTCCTCATCCGCTTCCCACACATCAATGCGACCACCGGCAAAACCAAACGTCTTGAAGCCCATCGATTCGAGCGCGACGTTGCCGGCCAGGACCATGAGATCGGCCCACGAGAGCGCGCGGCCGTATTTCTGTTTCACCGGCCACACCAGACGGCGCGCTTTGTCGAGGCTGACGTTGTCGGGCCAACTGTTGAGCGGCGCAAAACGCTGCTGACCCGAGCCCGAACCACCACGACCGTCGCCGGTGCGGTAGGTGCCCGCGCTGTGCCACGCCATGCGGATGAACAACGGACCGTAGTGCCCGAAGTCCGCCGGCCACCACGGCTGAGAAGTCGTCATCACCGCGCGCAGATCCTGTTTCACCGCCGCTAAATCGAGTGCCTTGAACGCCGTGGCGTAATCAAAATTCGCGCCCATAGGATCGGATTTGGACGAGTGCTGGTGCAAGATGCGCAGGTTGAGCTGGTTCGGCCACCAATCCTGATTGCTGGTGCCCTTGCTCATACGGCGGCCGGGTGTTCCGGTGGCTGCTGAGATCTGGTTCGCGTCGGTCATTGCTTGCTCCGTGAATAGTCAGGTGTGGTTGATGGCCGTCGCTGCCATCGACAGGAAATGTTCCTCATCTCACTCGGGATTGCTTAGTTAGTCGACAGTTGCCACAAGGCAATGCTGCGCCTGAAAAGTTGCCGCAGGAGCAGGATGGACGGTGGTTGGTGATGTGCTTAGGAGTGCGGGTTTGGCGGGCACATTCAATGAGTAAGCGCACCACTTAGTCGAAACACCGTCATGCAGCGCATTCAAAGAGTAGCCGCCAGGAACTCTATTCCAGCAACGAAATCGTCACCGTCACCGTCACCGTCACCGTCACCGTCACCGTCACCGTCTGCACCAACGCCTCGGCC
>JANMYZ010000229.1:0-15694 GCA_031382605.1 Planctomycetota bacterium
CCTTCCGGAAACAAGACTTCACCATTGGTCATATTCAGCGTACTAAACGGTAAGAAAATTTTTCCTTTACGCACCGTCACTCGACCGCTGAGTTCTGGTGCAGCGCCATTTCCACGCAGGTGCAAATCCAGATCGGCGTCCGCGCGGACCAGCGTGGTGGCTAAGCGAACGCCATCATTCGCGTCGTTGAAAGCGCTGCTCACCGCAACGTCGAAACGCATGATCGATAATGGCGGCTCGAGGAATTCGAACGGCACCATACGACCGTCACCGCCTCCGCCGTGACTTTGCCACACGCTCAGATCAGGACTGAACAGCGCGTTGGTCACCACTGCTTTGCCCGATAGCTCCAAGGCCTCAAGTGGTCCCTTCAGCAACAACGCCAAAGACGCGCGCAAACGCGCATCGTGACGTTGCAGCAACAGGGCGTTGGTTCCGTCAATGCGCAGATTCAACTGCGGGGTTTTACCCAGCAGTATCTCACCAGCAGCCGTCACTGGCGCGCCGCCCATGTCGATGACGCCGCGCACGACATGAATTTTATTGTCGACCAATTCCAACTCTGCGCTGCCGTCACTGAGGGTCGGAACGTTCGTCGCTATTTTCGCTTCGATGCCCGACAGCGTCAGTTTTCCGCCAATCGTTGGCTGCTGCCATGTTCCGGCAAAAGTCACGGCGCCATCGGCGTGACCGGCGAGATGCGGTAGTGCAGGAATCATCGCCGCAAAGCGTGACAAATTGAGTTCGCTCAGCGTCGCTTCGCCCACCATCGAACGCTCGCGCCAGCCGCCATTAAACGTCGACGCATCCCACGCACCCAGCGAACGCAGAACGCCATTGATAATCGGCTGAGCGTCGGCGTTGACTCGTAGCGTGGCCGTCATTCCCGTCGCATCACCATGCAGGCCGACCGTGCCACTGATGGCCGCTGGCGCTGCGCGAATGCGCCCGAGCCGATGATCTTCGGGCACCAGCGGCCGGAGTTTTTCAAAGGTGAGTTCACCATTGAGCACGGCTGGTTCCTGCGCCAAGCCGATCGCCAATTGCAGACGCGCTGCGCCTTCAGCGACGATCGTCGGAAACCAGCGATGCAATTCCGGCAGCTGCACATCAAGGCTCGCGGGCGTAACGCCGGTGGGAATAAAATGCAGACCGCCGACGCCAACGACGAACGGTAAGGTCCCGCTCATGGTCAGTCGCCCATCGGCTCCGGCATCTAGGTGACCTTCACGAATGATGATGCCACGTTCGCTCTGAGTGAAATCCAACGCTACCTGCGCCTGATGCTTGCCGATCACCACATCGGTTGCGTTTACTCGCACCTGAGCGAGCGGCTGCGCCCAATCACCAGACCATGAAACATTGACTTCTGCCACGCCGCTGAGATCGGCAAAACCCAAACGGTTGAGGGCCAAGTGATGGCCTTCGATCTGCACAAAATCGGCACCAGCGCGGTGGCGCAGGTCCAGCACCGCGTCGCCCGCATCGCTGGTCACGCGCAGCGGACCGACGCTCCAACTTTCCTTGCTGAAATGACACGGAAATGCCGCCGCAAGATTTGCCGTCACTCCTGGGAAAGTGAGGCTGAGTTGCTCCACCGTTGCCGTGCCTGATGCATCCTTGAATTCCAGCGCGCCACTGGCTGACACCGCAACAGCGGCAGCGACGGCTTCCACGGTATTGAAACGCACGCGTCCATCAGCGGTTTGCGCAGTAACGTGCAAGCGATCGACGGCGAGCGGGCCTATTTTTAGCGCCTCACCTTGGATGTCCACGGCGATGGCGCTGCGTTGCCAAACGACGGGGTCGATGCTCAGCGGCACGTTGCCGGTTATGCGTGCGCGCGCATTGCCGGAAACTTTGAGCGCCTGAGGAAACCAACTCGTCACCTGCGCGAGATCGGTCTTCACCTCCAGGTCAGCCGCTTCGATCTGCCACGGCCCGGCGACTACGTTGCCGTGAACCTGCGCCACCGCGCCACCGCCGCTGACCTGCGCGTTGGTGATGACCAACACCTCGCCTTTAACCACGAGCGCTGCGGTGACCGCGATGGGCGTGGGCGGCAACGGGACACTGGCTGGCAACCAGCCGCGAATATCTGGAACCTGCGCGTGAATAATTCCGTCGGTAAATCGCCGCGCAGCAAAATTGATCGCCAGATTTTCAATACTCAGTTGTCCCCCGCCCGGACCGCTGACCAAAACTTGCGACAGCTGCACGTTGCCAAGCCCTAACTGCCATTGAGCCAGACAGCCAAATGGTCCAAGACCGGCAGCCATCAGATCGTCGGCACGCAATGAGCCCGCGACATCCCAACCTGAGGGCACTTTTATCGCCTTTAATTCACCCGCGACGTTGCCGCGTAAAACGCCCAATTCGACCGGCAACAATGCCAACACCGCCGACGGAATCGCTGACATCTCCACCCTGCTGGCGCTCAGTTGGGCGTGCTTGGGATCGACTTGCAGATGGAGTTTTCCGCCACCGAGGCCGAGCACCGCATTAAGCTCCTGACTGGTTGCGCCCAAAATCAGTTCGAGGAATTCCACCGTCGTTGCGCCGATCGTCACCGCGCGATCTAAACGCACGGTATCTGCGCTGGTCCGAGTAAATGACGCCTGCACCTGCACGGGCTCGGTTTGAGCGACCCGCATCACCGTGGCGAGCGCAATGTTCGTCGCCGTGACGGTGATGCGACTGTCAGCCAAGAGCACTTCGCCGGCTGGCAGAATAAGGCGAATATCGCCGGACACCGTCGCGCTGGGCAATGGCGTCGGTAATAGCGCGAGCAACGGCGGAATCACTCCTGTGCCTTCGCCGGCCGCGCGCAGATCAAGCGTCAGCGCCAGGCCCTCAATCGTTAATGAACGGAGTGCTGAAAAATCACCGGTGAAAATCCCTAAGCCATACGTCGCGCTCACGTCGGTGATGTGCAGCTGCGGCAGCAGTCCAAGCGGTTCGCCGTTGACCTCAATGCCGTGCGCCCGCGCGTCGGTGAACCAACCGCCGTTAATCTCGGCGATCACTACTTTACCTGCGATCGCTTTGGCAAGGTGCGCGGTCACTATTCGTTTAACCAATGGAGCAAATAACGGTTCACGCAGAAAATAAACCACGAGCAAAAGCAAAAGACCAACGCCTAACCAACGCCAGCGACGACGTGACTTGCGTGGTGAAAGCGGCTCTGATCGCTCTGGTACAGCCATCGTTGGTTTAGATCTGAGCACAGCGCGAGAAACACATCAGCACCACGATCACCTCCCCTGCGGCGACCAACCTTAGGGTCACCTCATGCAAGGGTCCAGCGAGCGACGCGGTTGGGCGACGGAAGTTCGCACCAACAACGAGGCCGTTACTCCACCGTCGTCGGCTTGAGCGCGACCTCGATCAAAAAAGTTTCGGTCAGCGCGGACGAAGCGGTAAACTCACACGCGATGCTGATCGTTCCACCGGGATTATGCAGGCCGGTCGGGCTGCCCAAAATCACCGTCGGAGTCGAGATATCGAAGCGGTATTCGGTAGTGGCAAAATGCCGTTTGGCGCCGCCCGCGACCATATTGGCGACTTCACCAATGCCGTCGGCAACCATCTCATCGGTCAGGTTGGTTTCTTCTTCGCCCATGAACTTTGAAATAATGTGGCGCGCCAAATTTTGCGGGAAACTGACCGTACAACTGCCGGTGATGCCGTTCGACATACCAATGATGCCAGTCACATAGCCATGCATCAGCGGGTCGGTTTTAATGAAGATGCGTTTACGCTCTGGCGCCATGCCGGCCATCTGCGTTAAGCATTCCAGGGTCGCCGTGACGAACGGATTAAGGAGCTGGACGTCGATTGTTTTTTTTGCCATATCCCCCCGATGTACCATTAACTTTGCCACTACCGCAACCACAAAGTGGTTGCGCCAGCTGGTGACCGGCCGGATATTTCCCCGCCGCGCCAGCCAGGCCACAGCCGGGCCCTTCACCTGAACTCGCTGCCGTCCTGCTGAAATCTGCTGCTGAAACACGCCTAAGGATCCCCATGAACGTCAGTCCGGTGCTGCATCTGGAAGAGAATGGTGTCCACACCATCGCCTTTCAACACGACCAGCAAGGACAGGCCAACACCGACCTGGTGCTGGCCTACTTTGCGCAAACTTTTTTGACGAGCACGGCTGGCATTCGGCGGCTGGTGATCGACCTCTCTGGCGTGTCGTCACTCAATTCGGCGTCGCTCGGCCCACTGGTGCAAAAGCTGCGGGAAATCCAGGATTTAGAGGGCCAATTAGCCCTTGCCGGAGTTACCTCGCCAGCCTTGCGAGAGATCTTCGCGCTGACCCGCTTCGACAAAGTTTTTTCGATTTATGCAACGCGGGCAGAGGCCATCGCGGCGGTTCGTCGGTAATTGAGCGGGCTCTTATGTTACGGGGATAAAGACTCATGGGCAGGATGCCCATGCCACGGGGGGATAAAGACTCATGGGCAGGATGCCCATGCCACGGGAAAAGAGTGGGCGAAAGAGCGGCGAGGTAAAAGACTGTTGCCAATCGACAATGCCCCATATGTTTCGCGCCCCGCTTTCAGCACCAGCAAGGGAATGACCATGTCTGTATGTATCCGTTTATCTCGCTTCGGCCGTTTACATCGCCCACTCTTTCGCGTGGTCGCCATCGATAAGCGATGCCACCGTGAAGGTATGTCGAACGAAATCATCGGCGCGTACGACCCACTCAAGAAGGACAAGAACCTTGAGCTGGACACCGCCAAGGTCGAGTCGTGGGTCAACCGCGGCGCACAGATCAGCAATGGCGTTCGCAGCCTGATGAAGAAATTCGGCTACGCCGTGCCAGCTCCGACCAAGACCGCCGCCGCCGTTGCTGTTGCCTCAAAAACGGCAGCGCCCAAGGCCAAGGTTGCGACTCAGACTGCGGCTAAGACGCCTAAGAAAACCTACGTTGCGCCGACGCGCCGTTCGCTGCGTCAACACGCGGCCAAGCTGAAGACTGAGCGCAAAGCTGTGGCCGCTGCATCAGCCGCTGCCGCTGCTCCAGCAGCCGCGCCTGTTCAAGGTTAAATCGCCGCACGTGAGTGCGATCACCACAGCGTGAATGAAAGGCCGGGTTAATCCCCGGCCTTTTTTATGGCCACTACCACTCAGCCCAACCACTTGCGCATTGTTCTCGCGGCCGTCGCCGCCCTGGGTTTTTGGGGCTCGGCGTTCGTCGCTACTCGCATGGCCTTGGTCTCTTTCACTCCTGGGGAAGTGGCGCTTTACCGCTACAGTGTTGCCAGTTTAACGCTCGCGCTGGTCGCGTGGTGGCTGCGACCACCCCTCCCACGACGCCAAGATCTGCCGCGACTCATCGCTCTTGGCGTGATCGGGGTCGGCTTGTACACCCTGGCGCTCAACACCGGACTCCAAACCGTGACTGCTGGGGCATCTAGTTTCATCATTAGCACTGCGCCCTTATTTTCGACGGTGATTGCCTGCGTGATGCTGAAAGAACGTTTAGGTTGGCCAGGATGGCTGGGCTTACTCATCGGTTTGGCGGGATTGGGGCTGATTGCCTCGGGCGAAAAAGAGTCCGGCGTGTCGCACGGTGCGCTGTTCCTGTTCGCCGCTGCCGTCGCCTGGGCGCTTTATCAAATCATCCAGAAGCCGCTGTTGCCGTATTACGGTCCTGTGGGCGTCGTCTGTTACGCCATCTGGTTCGGCACCGCGATCTTTCTGCCGTTTCTACCCGGACTGTTGAACGCCATGCCGATGGCACCGCTCCAACATCATGCGACGGCGATTTATTTAGGCGTGTTACCCGGAGCCATGGCGTTTTTGGCGTGGTCGTATCTGCTATCGCAACTCAGCGTGACCAGGGCAACGCCGCTGCTCTATTTAGTTCCGGTCATATCGCTGATCATTGCTTGGCTGGTGATCGACGAACATCCCGCATGGCAATCGATTATCGGCGGCACCATTGCTGTCGGTGGCGTTGCGGTTTCACGTTGGTCTCGCCCATCCCGCTCGTCACAGCCGACCAGTAAACCGCAGAAAGAAGCACCATGAGCGCGCATCTTGTCGACATCGAAGGCTTAGAAGTCCCGCTTGCAGCCGCTGCAAAATTACCGCTGCAATCGCTTGACCATCATCTGCATCCGTGGATCGCCCGGCTCTGCCGCGTTCCGCAAAGCGATGTGGTGCGTTACGTGATTGATCGCCGCAGTCTGGATGCGCGGGACAAACCAGACCTGCGTTATGTTTATCATCTGCGCGCTGAAGTACGGCCTGACAGTCCCGTCCAAGAAGGCGCTGGGGTCAGCGTACGTACCGCGCCACCAGACCAGGATCAGAGCCTGTATCATCTGCCACTGCGCGATCCGTTACCAATGCATCCCATCATCGTTGGTGCCGGACCAGCGGGCCAAATGGCCGCGTATCTCCTCGCGCTGCACGGCTGCAAACCACTCATCATCGATCGCGGTCGCGACGCCGATACGCGCACTGGTGATCTGGAGCGCTTTCATCAAACCCGGCAATTAGATCCACAAAGTAATTACTTATTCGGTGAAGGCGGAGCGGGAACCTACAGCGACGGCAAGCTCTACACCCGCGTTAAAGACCGGCGCATGCGCTTTTTATTGGAGGCCTTCGTCGCCGCGCGCGCGCCCCGTCACATTCTGTGGCGTCATCATCCGCACATCGGCAGCGATCTGCTGCCACACATGTGCAAACGTCTGCGCGCGCAAATCGAGGCGTGGGGCGGATCATTTCGCTTCAATAGCACCCTGCGTGATGTGATCGTACAGGATGGAAAATGCACCGGCATCGAACTGGATAACGGTGAGCGTATTGCCGCGCCATTGGTCTTGATTGCTCCTGGGCACAGCGCCCGTGATGTCATCATGACGTTGATCAAACGCGGCGTGACGCATAAGGCCAAAGGCTTTCAACTCGGCTGTCGCGTCGAACACAACCAGTCCGTCATTGATCTCGGTCAGTATGGTTGTCTGCCTGGGCGTGATTTGCCGAAACACCTGATTGGTGCCGCCGAATACAATTTAGTCAGTCGTCCGCCGCCCCATCGCAAAACCGAAAACGTCACCACGTTTTGTATGTGCCCAGGCGGTGAAATCATCGCCGCTACCAGCGATCCGCAGCAGCTGTCGACCAATGGCATGAGCCGTTACGCGCGCGCTTCAGCCTTCGCCAACGCCGGATTGATCGTCAACCAAGCGGTCGAACGCGACGGCGATGGCCTTGCTGGTTTTGAACTCATCGAACGTCTGGAACGCGCTGCGTTCGCCGCTGGCGGTAACGATTACAGCTGCCCGGCGCAAAGCGCACTCGCCTTCGTCCGTGGCGAAGATGGCCCAGCGGTGACCTCATCCAGTTACAGTCTTGGCGTGCGGCCTGGGCGCATCGATCGCATTCTTCCGACCGCCACCGTCACGGCTCTGCGTGAAGCGTTGATGTTCTTCGAACGCGTGATTCCCGGTTTTTTAACCAAAGGATCATTGGTCGGAGTCGAGACCCGTATTTCCAGCCCGGTACGTTTTGAGCGCGATCCCGCCACCCTCGCGAGTTCCATTCCTGGGCTGTACCTCGCCGGTGAAGGCGCGGGTTATGCTGGCGGAATCGTCTCGGCTGGCCTTGATGGCCTGCGCTTGGCCGAAACCATTTTGACCGGAAAGCCGGCGCTGCGGGAACGGTAAATCATCAGCATCACGGACTCTTTTCACACTTGGCTCAACGCTGGTCTCACACGTGGCGGGTTTGGTTCAACATCGTCGTTGCCGAAGCCGGGTCTCCCTTGGAACATGCTGAGACGATCGAACCTCGACGCCGTTACCCCTTGAGCCCCTGATAACGCCATGCTCACACGACTTTTTATCTGCGCCTGTTTGCTGCTGCCGTTCACTATGAATGCTGCTGATGTGAAACCCTATCCATTGACCACCTGTATCGTCAGTGGCGACAAACTTGATCCCAACGTTCCAGCAATCGTCCATCAGGGCCAGCAAATTCGCTTCTGTTGCAATGCGTGTGCGAAGAAATTCGCTGCCAGCCCGGATAAGTACCTGATCAAATTACCGAAAAAGTAAGCGGAAAGTAAGCGGAAAGTCAGCGAAAGAGTCAGCCGCTCAGCAGACGTTACTCGCTGATCGAATCGTAAATCACGACTTTGTTCCAGAACGTCCCGCACTGTTGACGAAAGCGTTCATGGACGTCGACCACCTGATAATGTTCATGACCGGCAGCGCCATCAAAAGCGGCGATCAGGGCGTAGGAATATCCGCGCTCGATGATCGGACGGTCGGTGTCGGCGGGCGTTCCAAAGTGGCCAAAACGCACGGTCTTAATCGAAACCAACGATTTCAAACCATCGATGAACATCATCTTCTGCTCAATCGAAAGATCGGGTTTCAGCCAGAAATAGACCGTATGAACGAACATCGCATGCTCTCCGCAGGGGCGACCGATTTGCTGAATCGCGAGCCACTGTCAATGACCGGCCATTCCCACCTAAACGCAGCGATCGAACACCGCGCGTTCTTGGTAAACCCCAGCCATTATCCCAAAAGACGGTCATCCTTTTCGTTTCCTTTTTCACCGAGTTCGCGGGTCACACCAAATCAGTCCCAGGTCGGCGAGTAGGTTGAAGATCACCAGCATGACGGCGTACATTAAGGCGGCGCCGCTGATCACCGTCCAGTCTTGTTGCAAAGCACCGGCGACGAAAAAATAGCCCAGACCGGGAATGGAGAACAAGCTCTCCACCACCATGGATCCGGTCAGCACTCCAGCGGCAGCGGTGGCAAGATAGGCCAGCACCGGGCCAAACGCTGGGCGCAATGCGTGTTCCATGACGATCCGTCCTTCGCCAGCACCCTTAGCGCGAGCCGTACGCACGAAATCGGATTTCAATTCGTCGACTAAACTTGCCCGCGTCAGACGTGCGATCTGCGCGGCCAACGGCATGGCGAGCGTGAGCATCGGTAACAACATCGTTTTGGGATGCTCGGCTCCACCGGCAGGCAACCAGCCCAGCCACAGACTGAACACCACCAGCAATACCGGGGCAATAATAAAGTCTGGCGTACTAATCCCGAGCGTCGACGCGGCACGAATCAGATGATCTGGCGCTGCGCCCAGGCGTCGCGCGGCCAACATGCCAGCCCACAGACCCAGAAATATTCCAATCAACAACGCGCCACAACCAATCGATATGGAAATAGGCGCGGCCTGCGCCAACAAATCGAGCACATCATGGCCACGAGCGATTTTTAAACTGGTGCCGAAATTTCCGCTGAGCTTGCCGCTCAGATCATCGAAGTACTGCGCCACCACACTGCGCCCCGATGCTTGACCATAGATTTCTTTCAGCCGCTCGACGGCCGCCGCTGGCAAGGTGCGATCACCTGCAATGTCGGCCCACGGGTCGCCCGGCATCATCCGCAATGCCACAAAAGTCATCAGGTGCACCAGCCAAACGACGGCAATTCCCAGCAGAATACGGCGAGCGATAAGGGGAATCATGCGACCTCGCGGCGAGAAACTGCACTTGGCGCTGCCAACATCATTGCGCTCATAAAAACGTCCAATCAGCGAACGTCGCGGCTTGTCCCGCTGGTTGATCGTGTTCGTTTCGTAAATTCCACAGCACCACGTTTTGAATGCGAAAACGCCGACCCGATGCGCTGATGCGCACGCCCTGATAATCATCGACATAGCCGTGGGCTTTCGCTCGTGCTAGCAGCCGCTCGCGGTCGTCGTGTTCGCCCGCTTCCACGCTCTGCCGCGATGGCATGCGAATAAACGTCGCCCAATCGACTTCCCACAAGCGCTGCGCGGTGCGATTGGCAAACCAGAAGATCGGGTCCGCTTGTGTTCCATGCGACACGACGACGAACGGCGCATCGTAAAGCGCCCGCGCCAGGGCAGTGGGGTCGTGCGGAAGATCAGCCATCAGTTCGCGTCCGGTCCACCGACGAAAGCCCGCCGCTAACCAGCCGCAGCGTTGAACGACTTCATCAGAAAGCCAGGCATCGGACATGGGCGCGCATGGTGGAATCGGTTGGTGCAATCCAACTGAGTTTCGCCGCTTGGGATTCGTTCGTTGGTCACCTGCCGTGCCGGGACCCACTCGCGCCGCCGCCCCAGGCTGTTAACGTCCGTCTCTCAACGACATTGAGTTGCCCATTGTATACATCGGTGACCGCTTGCTCTCTCTCCACCCGGAGCCGCCCATGATTATCCGTCTGCTTTTACCGCTCCTGCTGATCATCGCCTTGCCTGCCACTCTGCTGGCTGGCGATGGGCCATCGATGGTGGCGCTCTTTGGCCGCGCCCACGTTATGGTCGTGCACTTTCCAGTCGCCCTATTGATGGTGCTCGCCTTGATCGAAGTTTTACGCTGGCGCCGTAAAGAAGGCTCGATGGATCAGTCCGTCGCGATCATCGCAGTGATCGCCGCCGTCAGTTCGATTCTGGCTATCGTGCAAGGCTGGATCCTCGCCGGGCCGAATGAGGGTAACAGCGAGTACGCTAACCTGATTGAACTCCATCGCTGGCTGGGCATCAGCACCGGTGTGTTCGCTTGTGCCAGTGCGCTGGTGGCACTGCGGCGGCAACTCGGTGATTCAGCGGGACTCACCAAGCTCTATCGCGCGCTGGTGATTCCTGGCGCGATCCTGGTCAGCTTGACCGGACACTACGGCGGCGCTGCCGTCCACGGCGCTGACTACTTGCCGATCATGCCCTGGGAAATGTTTGCTGCGGGAAAGCCGAAGAACCCTGACTCCGCTTCGCTCGCCGCCCTTCCCGAAAAAGTGGAATTCTGGCGCGATATCGACCCGATTTTCAAAAAGGCTTGTTACGAATGCCATGACGCCAAAGAGCAAAAGGGCGATCTGCGCATGGATACGCGCGAGCTGTTCCTAAAAGGCGGAAAAGACGGTCCCGGCTTCATCGTTGGAAACAGCAAAGAAAGTTCGACCGTGATTCGTATTCGCGGTGAAGGCGATGATCCGCGCATGCCGAAAAAGAAACCGGCGTTGAGCGAACATGAAATCGCCTTGATCGCGCGTTGGATTGATCAAGGAGCGGTGTGGCCAGAGAAACCCTGATCTTGCCATAAAGTTCCTCACTACCGAAAAATGAAAAACGCGATTTGACCGTGGCCGAAAGACGCCGCGTGGGGTATGCTCCGGCTATAAACGCGGCTCGCCACCAGCTTGCATCTCACCAGCCGTAGCACTGGAAGTCCCATGTCGTCGCAGAATCTCGCTGCCCTCATCATCAACGTTAAAAGTGGCAGCGTCGACGCTCTGGTGGCGTTGATTGACTCGATTGCCCGCGATCTTCGTGCCTTCATCGCCACGTACGCGACCTCGCAAATTATGGTCGATGACGTTCACGTCGCGACGTGGATCCAAGTTCGCCGAGAGCTCAATTCCTGTCCCTCGTCAACGCAAGCCATCACCTGGATTCGCCAACGCGCCATTACCATTTTGCAGCAGCAATTGGACAGCGAATGTCGTGCTGCCATTGCCAGTCGCGACGGCCTGCGCCATCTGATTGCGCAAGACGGAATCGAAGGATTACAGGCGCTCATCTCTCCGAGCAACGAAGGCGCAGCGCTGATCAACAAACGCTATGCTGCGCTCGATGAAGCGTCACAGATTTTGATAAGTCGACGTTACAGCGATGGCGCGACGCTCAGTCAATTAGCGAGTGAAGGCCACTGTGGCGATGGGGAAATCGCCCGTCGCTTATTCACTGCTCGTGCAGGAATGCATTGGCGCGCCACGGCCAACGATCAGCAACCGCCAGACGATCCGCATGTCGCTATCGCGATTGATCAATTACTGACCCATACGCTGGATGCCCCGAGTAAACTGGCGTTAAATTCCACCCTCATGAAAGATCTGAGCCGAGCCACAGCCTTTGCCCGTCAAGCGCGTATCGACCTGATGCTGCGAGCTATTTTTGCTCCCTACGACCAAGAGCACATTCGCCAGCTTGCTGCGAATATGATGAAAATCGACAATAAGCGCCGGAATGAAAGCAGTCTCCTCCACGTAGCTGCGCCGCCACGAGCACCCATTGGCAGCGGCAGTGAATTAAGAATGAGTAACGAGCAAGTCGCTCATCGTAAAAATGACACTCCCAGTTCCGCTTTGGTAACGAACATCACCATGCCGATTTCACGTGCCAAAAATGCACGCCGAACGGCCAGCGACGATCGCACTTTGCTCACCCGCGAACGCCGCAGCCCCACCAACAACCAGCAAAACCTTTTTATCAGTATTATCGGTATCAGTGTTGCGGTGATCGGCCTGATTGCCTTGATCATGGTGTGGAGTGGCGGTCGCAACGTCACCGCGATCGGCGCCGCGACCGCTGGCAACCGAACGCCCGATAATTCGGCCAACGAAGCCCAAAATGAACCAGGAAATCATGCGCGTAAAAACTTCGTTCGCGGCATTAACTTCGGTGGCCCGGCGGTCACCATTGATCGCCATACATGGCTCTCGCATCGCGATGCCCTCAGCGCTGGTTTTACTCTTGGAGCAGATACCAGCATCGCTCCGCCACTCGCCATCATCGGCAGCACTTTAGGCTTTGATCGCAAAAGCATGCTGAATACCGGCCTTATCAGCACCAGTGGCAACGCGATACAGGTCAACCAAATCATGCCGAATGGCGCGTACGAACTAACGCTGTGGCTGGCCAACACCAATTTCTTGAACGAAAAGAACTGCACCCTCAGCGTGAACTCCACGTCGGTAAACCTGAGCGGAGCCATCACCAAACACAATAACTGGATACAACTTGGTCCGCTGCCGATTCAGGTAACCACGGGCAAAATGGAATTACACATGAACGGTCAGGGCAATGCCCGAATCACCGGCCTAGAGCTGACCACGCCGACCAACAACGCCGTCGCTTTACCCGCAGCCATTACGCTCACCAGCCCCGTTGATGCGGCGATTCTTTTTACCAAAGACCGCATCACTTTTCGCGTCGAGGTCATCGGCACGGTTACGTCCGTCGCCATTTTTGACGGCGAACGACGCCTAGGTGAATCCACCAGTAAACCTTACAGCGTGACGGTTGAGTCGCTGCCTGTTGGCGATCATCGCATGACCGCTCGGGCCACCAATCCTTCCGGAGTCATCAGCGAATCGCTACCGCTGGCATTCCGCGTCCTTGCCGAAACGAGCGCAGGCACCATCACCATGGAACGCTGGGATGGGATCACTGGCAACCTCATCAGTGAAGCCGTAACCCAGAATAAATTAACTGCCCCTGCTGACGCCACGGGCGTACTGACAGACTTCTCCAGCATACAGCAGGGAGACAACTACTATGTGCGCGTTCGCGGCTACCTTTTGCCACCAACGACTGGCGACTATGTGTTCTTCATCGCCAGCGATGATGACGGCGAGCTTCTCTTAAGTAGCGACGCCTTGCCAAACCATGCCCAAAGCATTGCCCAGTGCCAATACGCGAGCGGAATTACTGACTGGAATCATCAGCCCTCTCAGCAATCCAAGCCAGTGTCGCTGGTCGCTGGTCAACGCTACTACGTCGAAATGCGCTATAAAAACGGCGGCGGCGCCGGCTACGGGGTCTGCGGTTGGAAACGTCCAGATGGCACGCTGGAACGCCCCATTCCTGGGCGTTATCTCAGTCCACTGACGCCGTAACGATCTCGCTCAAAAACCGCGACCCAAGAATCCCAGGTCGAGTCCAAGCAGGCGGCAGAGAAAGCGTAGGCCGCTGTCCTGCGTCAACGTGGTTTTGACAAACAGCACCACTACGGGACCGTCCATTTGCACGTGGACTAATTCCGGCAGTTTGGTTGCCATCAATTCTTTCGGCATCGCGCCAGCCAAATACAAACGCACCTGACGATCTTGCACGTCAACTTTGGTAATGCCAAGATCTCGACAGCGCAAACGCACGGCACGTACTTGAAACAATCGTGCGACGGGTTCGACCAGCGCGCCAAAACGATCCCGCGCCGAATGGGCAATCGAGGCCAAATCGCTGAGCTTACGACATGAATCGAGCTGTTTGTGGAGTTCGAACTTCAGCGCCGGATTTTCCAACCACGTGTCGGGGATGTAGGCATCAACCGAGAAACCAAATATGGCATTCGCTCCGGAGTCACGCGCGGCGGATGAGGTCGCTGCTGCGAGCGGCGCTTTTCCGCCTGCTTTATCGCCCGCTTTATCGCCGACTTTGGCGCCAGCTTTTGCTTCTAGCTGTACACCGGCTTGGAGCCGAGCCACCGTATCGCCCAAGAGTTTCGTATACAGTTCGTAGCCAATCGCGTCGATGCTTCCCGACTGTTCACCGCCAAGTAAATTTCCCGCACCACGCAATTCCAAATCACGCATCGCCAATTTAAAGCCTGCGCCGAGTTCGGCGTATTCCTCAATCGCATTCAGACGTTCGCGCGCCTCCTGCGTCAATTCACGATTTGGCGGAGTCAGGAAATAGGCATACGCTTGACGCGTGAAACGCCCAATACGACCACGAATTTGATGCAATTCGGCCAAGCCAAAACAGTGCGCGTTATTCACAAACAAGGTATTGGCATTCGGCACATCAATGCCTGATTCGATAATCGAGGTCGACACCAAACATTCGAGTTCGCGTTTACGAAACGCATCCATCACACGAGCGATGCGATCTTCATCCATTTGTCCATGAATGGTATCGAGCCGTAATCCCGGCGCGAGTTTGGCTAACTTGTAGGCCAGCGTATCCAGATCCTGAATGCGATTGGTCACCACAAATAATTGGCCCTGACGCTCGCGTTCACGCGCCAGTGCGTGGCGCACCATCTCGTCATCCCACGGTGAAACGCGGGTTTCTATCGCCATGCGCTCGGCTGGTGCTTCCGCCAAAACGCTGATGTCTCGCAGCCCCAACAAACTAAAATGCAGCGTGCGCGGAATCGGCGTAGCACTGAGCGTGAGCACGTCCGGCGGCTTGGACCAGAGCTTAGATGCACCTGAAAGTGGCGGGTCTTTGACGGTCAGTTCAGCATCTGCGCTCGCGTCGTCGTTATCAGACTCTTCCGCACGAGGTTCACGAATCTCGGGCATTTTGCCAACCAACGCGCGCAGTTTTTCTTTCTGCTTCACGCCAAAACGATGCTCTTCGTCGACCACCAACAATCCCAGATTGGTGAATTGCAGCTTATCGGTCAAAATCGAATGCGTGCCGATCAACACGCGCACATCGCCGGCGGCCACGCCCGCCAATACTTTGCGCTTATCTTCTGGGCTATGAAAACGATTCATGCCGGCGACGGCGTAGGGAAACGCCGCAAAGCGTTCGGTAAACGTTTCGAGATGTTGCTCTGCCAACAACGTGGTCGGCACCAAGATCGCGACTTGGAATCCGGAGGCACAGGCTTTGAACGCCGCGCGCATGGCGACTTCAGTTTTCCCAAACCCAACGTCGCCGCACAGCAAGCGATCCATCGCGATGCCGCGTTCCATGTCGACTTTCAGCTCGCGTACGGCGGCCAACTGATCTTCGGTTTCTTCATACGGAAATGCCGCTTCGAATTGGCGCACCTCGGGCGTGTCGGGACCGCAAGCGTTGCCGCCAGCAGCGATCCGCTGCGCCTGCGCACGCAGCAATTCTGCTGACATGTCTTGGATGGCTTTTTCTGCCCGTGCGCGTTTTTTCG
>JANMYZ010000377.1:0-3663 GCA_031382605.1 Planctomycetota bacterium
AGCTGACCGTTGTTCCGCTCCGCCCACTGCCACAGCGCGGTGCGTAGCAATTCCAAACGTTGGCGCCGGGCCATCTCCATCGGCTCCAGCGAATCCGACGCAACTTTGTAAGTCGCGCCCTGCTTCACCCAAGCACCAGGAGTCATCAATTCGCGCGCGCCCGAGATCATCGTCAGGACCAAAACAAAAAGCAGGCCCCACAGCACCAGTAGGCCCAGACTTTTGCCGTAGGTTAAACGTGGAAGGCGAGTGAAATCGCGGGCCAAATAATTCCACAGCAGCTTGAGTCCCAGCCCACAGAGCAAGAACAACCCGGCAAAAAACGACAGCGTTTCCACGCGCAGCGAGATGACCTCGTTGATGGTGATCATCGGCATGCCAGCATGCAACGGAGCGCAGAGAATCAGCAGACCAACAATGATAATCCATGAGTGGCGCATTCTGCGCACCATGCCGATGGATTTACACCTGCCAAGAGACAGCAAGCGCACAGCAAAGACCCCAAAGATGTGAATGGCGGAGAAAAACTCCAAGAACACGTCGTAAATCGCTCGCCCCGTAACGACTTATTCGCCCGCTTCCAAACGGAGTTGTTCAAACTCCGCCGCCGTCAGCCAACTCGGCCGCCGCACGGTTTCTTCTGGAGCGACATAACCGAGCTTCGACTGCTGCTCTTCGCTGAGGCCGACGGGAATTAAGTTGCCGCCAGCCTTTAGCTTGGCCCACAGATTCGCTAACGTGCGTGGAAATGGCGCTTCGATACGCACCGTTCGTTTTTCTTTGGGATGAACGAATTCCATCATCGCTGCGTGCAGGGCTTGGCCTTTGAGGTCGCCACACGCGGTGCCATAGACCCAATCGCCGACCAAGGGGCAGCCGTTATGCGCGGCGTGGACGCGGATTTGATGTTGGCGGCCGGTGTGCAGTAATAAACGCAGCAAGGAAAACGTGTTTGGATGATCGAGTGACGTCGGGTTTGGTTCGACTTTTTTCGGCTCGATACTTTGCGCGCGCTCAAGAACAAAATATTCCGTGTGGCAGATTTGCCCATCGGGGCGCACGGCGCGTTGAATCGTTTCATCGGGGCCATCGCCGATGGGATCGCGCCAATCGCCGTGCTCATCCAGCGGCGAGCCATGACAAATCGCGCGGTATTCTTTATCCAAATCGCGCGCTTCCATCGCTTGGCTGACGATGCTGTGGGCGCTGACGTCGAGCGACACCAGCACGATGCCTGAGGTATCGCGATCAATGCGATTGACTAAACGCACTTGCTGCGGATCGCCACCTTGCGCTTCAAACCAATCTTGGACCTGATTTAACAATGTGCCGGTCATGGTGCGGCCAGCTTGATGGGCTAATTGGCCAGGCGGTTTATTGGCCGCGAGCAACCATTGATCACGATAAAGAATTTCCAACGGCTGCGGATAGCGCTGAGCATCGTCGCTTTGCGGCAACGGCGCGGTCAACACCACGTGTTGCCCAGGGCGAATGGGCGGCCGACCAGTGACGCGCTCGCCATCGATGGTTGCTGAGCCGGCTTCTAACCAGCGCTGAATCATCGTGCGACTGATGGTTGGCATCAGTGCAGCAAGATACTTGTCGAGTCGCCAATCGCGGCCGTTCACCTTGCCAACGGTGAAACGCAAAATGCGATGCGTTCCGGTGAGCACTCGTTCAACCGGTACTTCGTTACGGATCGCCTCAGAGTCAACTTCTTCAACCATAACCAACCTTTAGCGAGCAGTGTGCCGCGTTTCGTAAACGGATGAGGCGAGCATGGAAGAAAAAAGGAGAAAAAGCGGCAGCGAAAAAGCAGTGAAGAGCTGACGCGAAATCGTTATCCGCGTCGTGTCCGTCGCTGGCGCACTGCTTCCGCTAACTGGTGAATGACCGGTATGGTTTCCTCCCAGCCCAGGCAGGCGTCGGTCACGCTTTGTCCGTAGGTGAGCGTGCAGCCAGGTTTAAGATCTTGCCGTCCGGCGACCAAATGGCTTTCCATCATCACCCCGAAAATCGTCGACGAACCAGCGGCGACTTGCTGGCCAACCACGCCCGCGACGGCGGGTTGATTGCGGTAGTCCTTATTACTGTTGCCGTGTGAACAGTCGATCATCACGCGCGAGGGAAGGCCGTGTTTAATCAGCGTTTCGCTCGCTTTGGCGACATGTTCTGCACTGAAGTTCGGGCCAGAGTTGGCACCGCGCAGGATCACATGGCAGTCAGGATTTCCGCGCGTGGCGACAATCGCAGCCAGGCCTTCTTTGGTTACCGATAAAAAATGATGGGGATTTGCCGCTGCACGAATGGCGTCGATAGCGATTTGCAAATTGCCATCGGTACCATTTTTAAATCCGACGGGAACCGACAAACCAGAGGCCAGCTCACGATGAACTTGTGATTCAGTGGTGCGCGCACCGATGGCGCCCCAACTGACTAAATCGGCTAAAAATTGTGGCGTAATCGGATCAAGAAATTCGCAGCCCGTCGGCACGCCCATCTCAGCCAAATCGCGCAACAAACGTCGGCCTTTGCGCAGACCTTCGTTGATAGCGAACGAGCCATCCAGATGTGGGTCGTTGATCAATCCTTTCCATCCGACGGTGGTGCGCGGCTTTTCGAAATAGACCCGCATGACGATGTAGAGGTCCTTGTCGACCTCTTGCGCTAAAGCTTTGAGTTTGGTCGCGTATTCTTCGGCCGCATCCAAGTCGTGAACCGAGCAGGGGCCAACGACGACCACTAAGCGATCGTCTTCACCACGTAATACTCGGGCGACGGTTTGGCGAGCGAGCGCGACGATGGTCGACGCCCGTTCGCTGACCGGCAGCTCCTCCATCAAAATTGCCGGCGGCAACAGGGGCTTGAGTTTCTCGATGCGAACATCGTCAGTCTGGTAGCGCATTTTTCCGTTCCGGGCGGCAGACGTTGGCCACGGTTTGCCCGGTGCCAAGGGGGAGGTCGGGAAACCTCAAAGCAATGGCGCATCTATCTTCATTTCACCGTAATACCCCGCTGGAGGCTTAGACTGTCTGGAAAGGCAGTTTTAACATGAGGGCGCAGAGGCATCATGAGATCGTAGATGAAGCGGAAAGGTCACGATCTTCGGTCGAATCTGAGGGGCCTTCTTCTCTGCGCTTCCGCGCTCTCCTGTTCAATCCTGTAATTTCAGACAGCTTCTTAGAATCAAAAGCCTGCATATCGACGTTGTCTTAAGTCCTCTTGAGATTACTTCTTCGTGCGATGCCGACCGTTCTGACTGCTGATCTGCGTTCGATTCTTTCAGTTCGGTCAGCACGGCACACCCGACAAGCATGGTTTCGTCGCGGCGATGCCGACACCGACGTGCTGGTACTGGGCGGCGGCGCGGTCGGCGCCGCCGCCTATCATCATTTGCGCGCTGCCGGCCTGCGAGTCGTGCTGGCGGAACGCGACGATTTTGCTGGCGGCTCCAGCCAAGGTTCTGCTGGTCTGGTGTGGGGCGGTCTGCTCTACCTGCGGCATGGTCACCTGCGCGAAGTCGCCACGTGGTGCCGCGAGCGTGATCGCCTGCGCCGCGATCTACCGCACGTGGTGATACCACACACCTGCGCGTATCGCTGGTCTGCCGCACGACGATCGCCGCTGATGGTCAGCGCCGGACTCGCGCTGTATTGGCTCCTC
>JANMYZ010000234.1:0-2068 GCA_031382605.1 Planctomycetota bacterium
AACCAGCATCGAAGGTCGCGTGCTGATCGGCGGGCATGACATCCGTGCACCGCGCACCGACCTCATCGCTCTGCGCCGCCGCATCGGCATGATCTTTCAGCGACCGAATCCCTTCCCGCTGTCGATCAGTAACAATCTTGATTTGCCGCTGCGCGAACACGGGTGCCAAGATCGTCGTGAACGTCAGGCACGCAGTGAACGAGCGCTGCGCGCGGTGGGCTTGTGGGATGAGGTGAAGGATCGATTGAAGACCGCAGCGCAAATCTTGTCCGGCGGCCAGCAACAGCGTCTGTGCTTGGCCCGCGCGTTGGTGCTGCAACCAGAGATTCTTTTGCTCGATGAACCATGCAGTTCGCTAGATCCCATGGCGGCTGGCGTGATCGAAGATTTGTTGGAGACGCTGAAAGGTTTTTACACCGTGGTCCTGGTTACCCACGATCTGGCGCAAGCGCGCCGCGTCGCGGATCACGTCGCCGTCCTGTGGCCCAGTGCTGACGGCGGCCGCTTGGTAGCAAGCGGCGGTCAGGATTTGCTCACCGCTCCACCGCACCATCTGGACGCGCAAACGGCTGACTATTTGCTCGGGAAACGCGTACGCCCTGCGGCGCCAATCCAGATTGACGAAAAATCAGAACCAGCGGCAAGTAGTCGCTGAATGCCGCCGTGGTCAGTAGTCGCCAGATACGACGTGTGTTTATTCGCAAAACGCCGAGCACCGTCGGCGCCACGGTGGGCGTGGGTCGTGTTCTTGGCCGGCGTGGCCGAGCCGCTCGGGCATCGTCGCCGTGCGTGGGAAATGAGCGGTGCCGAACCACCAACCCCAGCAGGTGAAGATGATGGCGAAGTGAGTGCCGAATGGCGCAGTCGTCGCGTCATCGCGATGCCACCAGTGAAAGCACCGGGAATTAGGGTATTTTACCAGCTAAATGGATGGTGCCGGTGGGTTGCTCCGAGCCACCGCGTGGTTCATCGGTCACCGCAGTCACCGCGATGTCGTTAAGTCCTGGTGGTAGATTAATCAGCAGCGTTCCAGCGCCCTTGGCATCGACATCGAAGGTGCCAGCGGAGATCTTACGTTGTTCGCTCGTGATAAACCAAAGTTCGTAGGTGCGCCCCGGCGCCGACACCGGCAGTCCTTCAGTACGCAGATGCCAGCGGTGGTTTTGTTGGTCCCACAAGATGCGTGCGTACCCAGGCTTTCCATCCGCAGTTGGCAGCAGGACGAAGCTTTGGATTTTACTCGAGCGCAGAATTGCCAGCGCTGCCTCGTTGCGCGCCGCCTCTTCACGCAACGAGGTGACCTGGATCTGAAGGGCTGTGAGTTCACCAGTTGCGGTCTCCAACGCGTGGCGCAAGTGGACTGCGTCGTTGAGCAAAGCCGTGGTCTGCGACTGTAAGGCCGTCATGTCCGTTACTTGCGCCTGTGCTTGCGCCTGCAAGGCAGCCTTGTCGGTCTGCAGGGTCGCAAGATGAGCGCGCAGGCCCGTGGCTTCGGTGCGTAACGCGCTCAGTTGCACGCGAAGATCTTGCATGGTTTCAAGATTCTGAGTGCGGTCACGGGCCGCAGCGGTCGCCTCACCATACCAGTGCCAAGCTGACCATGCGCCGACCAGGAGACCTGCGGCCGCAGCGAGTGGCAGCCAACTCCAGGTTGGACGGAAAACCCTTGGCGTCGCCAATGTCGAAGGCGTCTGCGTGGAAGGCGTCTGCGCTTCCCGCCGCGCGCGTTCGCGTGATCCGGCCGTCGGCGACATCGGTGTCGTGCGGTGCTCGGGCAGGGCGATGATGCGATCGGCCTCGCGTTGACCCGGATGGTGCACAGCATCGATCAAAGGGGTGGATGAGGGATTTTTCAGTCGGGCACGGATGCGCTCCCGCGCTGCGGTACTCAACGATTCGCTGGTGGGCAAGTGCGGTGCGCCACGACGCGCACGGCCGCGGAAGACCGCATCGATGAAAGAAATCTGAGCCACGTACTTCGTACAGGCGGAGCACATCAAGGTATGCGTGCGCAAGGCCATGCGTTGACCCAGGGTCAGCGGATGGTCGAGTGCTTCAGAAGCCAAAC
>JANMYZ010000380.1:0-2320 GCA_031382605.1 Planctomycetota bacterium
AAATGGTCCGCCGCGACTTCAACTTCATCTGCTGCACCACTTCAAGGTGATGATGATGCTGAACATCTTACCCGTAATCGGCGGGCTTTACCTGTGGTGGCAATGGCGAGAAGGACGAGTGACCATGCGCTCCATGAGCGGCGAATCACAAAGCATTTTGATCGTGGTGATCGTCTCTGGATTAGCATTAGCCGTCATCGCGTGGTTCATCATGCCGGTCGCACGCTGGCTACGCGATTATCCGACCTGGCACTTCCGCCACGGCCCAGCGTGGGCCTGGATCATCCCGACCTGCGGTGGCTGGGCCGCCTGGATTATCTTGAGCATGGCCGGAATTTTGGCCGCCGGACTTGCGCTCGTCATCAGCGCGGTCGGCATTTGGAATTTATTCGCCAAGGCCGGTTGAACCTAGACACCGCAGTAGGAATTCAAACTTCCACCGCAAAGACGCAAAGACGCAATACCCCGCTGGGGCACATAGGAAAACAATGCTTAGACTCGAAATCTAGGTGATCGATGGTTTCACTAAATGGGTGAACCTCTTTTTAGTTCTAAGTCCTTTGCGCTCTTTGCGGCTTTGCGGTAAAATGGTTCTCTACTGCGCTTTTAGGATGAACCGCCGTCAGTCGCCGTCGAGCAGCGTTTCAATTCGCCGCAACACTTCGGCCATGATGGTTTCATCTGGCAACAGCGTGATGCGGAAGTGATCTTGATACGGCACGTTGAAGCTGGTGCCTGGAGCGATCAACACGTGCTTTTTTTCCAGCAAATCGAGGGCGAAGGTTTTATCATTAAAACCAGGCGTCTTGGCTTTCACGAATGCATACATGGCACCCTGCGGAGCGACCACCGACAGATGGCGACTGCGCTTGATGCCGTCGATCATCGCCTGACGCGTCTGATAAAGCCGACCGCCTGGTTTGGTTAAATCATGAATAGATTGATGGCCAGTCAGCGCAGCCTGCACCGCGTATTGCCCAGGAACATTCGGACACAGACGCAAACTGGCCATCAAATCCATCGCCAGGAAATAGTCCTGCGCGTGGCTCTTTTCGCCCGAATAAATCAACCAACCGACGCGCAGCCCACAGGCACGATGCACTTTACTCAAGCCGCCAAAGGTCACGCACAAGGTCTTGGTTACCAGCGTCGCAAGCGGCACGTGCACCGCGCCGTCATAGGTAATCTGGTCGTAGATCTCATCGCTGAAAACCACCAAGCCATGTTCTTCAGCCAGGGCGACCATCTGCTGCAACAGCGCTTTGGGATAAACCGCGCCGGTGGGATTATTCGGCGTAATGATCACCAACGCCCGCGTGCGTGGCGTGATGCGTTTGCGTAATTCAGCAATATCAGGCAAGAATCCCTGATCAGGCGGGCAAGGATAGTGCACCGCCTTGCCGCCATTGAGGGTCACCGCTGCGGTCCATAGCGGATAGTCAGGCGTGGGAACCAAGACCTCGTCGCCGTCATTCAACAACGCACGCATCGACAGCAGGATCAGTTCACTAACGCCATTGCCGATGAAAATATCTTCCGCCGTGATGTTGGTGACGCCACGACTGAGCTGCTGTTGTACGACCGCTTCACGCGCTGGCAGAATACCTTTTTGATGACTGTAGGGATCCGCTTGATGCAGATTTTCAACCATCGCCGTGTGTATGGCTTGAGGCATGCGAAAGCCGAACGCACCAGGATTTCCGATGTTTAATTTGATGATCTGGTGTCCGGCCTTTTCCAATTCTTGGGCGCGTCGAGCCAACGGTCCGCGAATTTCATAGCGGACGTGATCGAGATGAGAGCTAGGTGCGAGACGCGGCAGTGGCATAAGTATTCCCTGAGGGTTGGGCAGCCTAATGAGCTTGCCCTGCTGCACCAGCCGTTCATCAACGATCGGGCGGTTGCACGGTCATAATCTCATCACTACAAATCGGCACCTACGGTAGAATGGCCAAGGCGTCAACTCGTCATCGTGGTGATCGCCATCACCCTGATTTATCACCCAGGGTGTTTTCCATAAACTTTTGGGAGCCTGCACATGGAAGCGCTTATTCTGATTTTAGTTGGTGCCATCGAAGTGTTGGTCGCACCCGTGATATCCGTTATCAGCGCTCTCTTTGGTGGAATGATTTCGTCCTTCATCACGCTTATCGTCGAATTGATCGGGATGCTGTTCCGCAAAAGATCGCCGACGACCAAGAGTGATCCTCCCACCGTCGCGGCTCAAAAGTCCATCACTGCTGTCGATTCGTTGGGTAAAAAATCTCCGCTTCCGCCAAAACCAAAACCGAGCGGCAAACGCTGGACGCGTTGGCTCCTC
>JANMYZ010000263.1:0-23742 GCA_031382605.1 Planctomycetota bacterium
GGGACAAGCAAGACAACTGGGCAGCAGCGCTCCCGCAGCGGAAGCGAACCGTAGTTTGAATGAATTCCGTACTCAGTTGCTCGACGCACAAAAGAAAGTCGCTGAAGCAACGATGCAAGAAATTACGGCACTAACCGCTAATGGTGATGTGGTGCGTGCTGATCAGTTGATCCAACAATTGCGTCCGCCCGAATATCAGACCCATGTGGGCTCACGTTTGAAAAGCAGCGAAGACAAAATTATTGAGGCCCGTCGTCGCCTCAATGACGTAACCAGTCAACGCAAACTCGCTCCTGAGCGACTTGAAGAACATAAAAACCTAGAAAAAACTGGCAAATTAGGCGTGGCTCTTGGAGGCTATCGCCAACTGGTTGGCCTTGACCACGAAACCGTCTCGCCCGAAGCAAAAGATGGTGTGGCTCGGCTTGAACCTTTGGAGCAAGCGTTTAGCACCGCTTTAGGACACGTTCATCAAGTGATGACCAAAGATCTGGCCAAAGCCAAGGCCGCATTGTCCGCCATTGAACGCGATGCCAAGGCCTGGGGACGCGAGGTTGAGTGGGCCACGACCAACGGTGACATCACCAAACAAGTCCAACAGGCATCCATCGATTATCAGCAATTAGGACCGTCTCCAACGGCGGACGCGCTCAGTGCCTTTATCGCCAAATATCAGGCCTCGGCTCAGTCGGCTCAGGCCAAGGTACGACTCGATCTTTTGGCCCAATCGTCTCGCTCACGCGATACGCAGATGGCCGCTTGGCAAGTGGCGATGAAGGCCGATCGGACCGAAGAAGCATGGCGCATTGCACGGAATCTCTTTTCCTCTGGAAGCGAACTTCCGGCAGAACTGCGCCTTCCCCTGCACATTGAAACCACCCCCGCTGGAGCACAGGTCCTTTTGGATGGTACCGTTTTGGGCACGACGCCTTGCGTCATTGGTATTTTGCCGAAGCAGGTAGGCCTAGATCTGCGGTTGGCCATGGATGGATGGCAGCCAACCGTCCGTAAGGTAAGCGAGTTGGTTGGCGAATGGCGGTGGCAAGCAACGATGACGCGTACGGCCCGTTGGCAGGTCAATTTAGGCAAGCCCATTCATTCGGTTATGGTTTTACCAGACGGAGACGTCTTGGCCTTTTCGGGCGAGGTTTTGCATCGTTTTAATAGCGATGGCAAGCCGCAGTGGCGAACGAGCATCGCCGCCGTCGACGAACTTTCTGATCTCAATAGTTTTCGACTCGCACACCTGCCGCAGGTTCTTGCTGATGGCTCACTCGTCCTCGGCTTACCAGCAAAGGATGTCGCGATTATTTCGCCTAAAGGCAGCGTTGAGTCTCGCCTGACTTCGGCTCACGCTACTCGGGGTAGACCGCAAATATTTACCAACGATCTGCTTGGCGGTCAGCCTCGGTTGGCCTACGCAGCGGAGGCGTTGTATAGGGGGGATGTGGGAGGCTCACGGAGCTCTATTCCCCTGCCAAGTCCGGCTCTTAGCGGACCGCTTATTTTTGCCAAAGGCCCAGATCGCATCTTGGTGGTGGCAACGGTGCAGGGGCAGCTGATGGCTTTTGAAGACTCGACCAAAAAAGCCCTGTGGCAATTTGACTTGAAGGCGACCGAAATCGGTCAGTTGATCCCGCTCGGTGCCGATGCCGCCATGGCGATACTTGACGGTAGTCGTGTCGCATCTTGGCAAGTGACGGCGAATGGGGCCACTTTGCGATGGAATACGCAACTGCCAGGTCAAGCAATTGGCGATCCGAGCATCGTAGGAGATACGACCTGGATCGCCGCCGGAAGTTCCTTGGTCAAGGTATCGAAAGAAGGAGTGTCGACCGTCATCGCCCTTCCAAGCCAAGCCATCACTCCTGCTTTTGCTGGCGGAGAGCTGGCGGCCGTTGGAGTGCGCGCCGGACACGTTTTGGTCTTCAAGCGCGGCACCTTGCTCTGGACCACTCGATGCGATGCCCTTCCTGGGGCCGTTGCATGTACCGATGGTGTGGTTGTGGTTGGTATGGCTGACGGTACGCTCGTGACCTATTCACCCTAAATAAACGGTGACACGCTATTAAGGCGCGGTTATTCAGGCGGTTATTCAGGCAGTTATTCAGGCATTGAGGGACATCTATGACTAAGGGACATCTATGTTGAATTCGATCTTGGTTGAGCAATTCGCCGGTATTCATCGCCAGCAAAAATCTGGGGTCCTGACCGTGGTCAGCCCAAGTCTTCGCCTGCGCTTTTGTATCGAAGATGGCGATCCGGTCGGGCTCGATTTTTGTACCGATAAAGACCTAGTGTTAGCGCAGGCCTTGGTCGATTTTCACAAGATTGGTCCTGAAATGTTTCAGATGGTCGTGGATGCTCGACGTCTGGGTAAGGGCACCGTCACCGATATGGTTCGTCGCCAGCAAGTGGTGAACGAGGAAGAAATCGGACAAGTGACTCGTTCCATGGTCGAAGACACCCTGGTCCGTTGCTTTGGCACGGCTCATCAAGAACTGGTTTTTGACGAGCGTGACGACGCCAGCACCTTTGACTTTGATAACAGCGCTATCCGCCTGCGCATTGGCACCGAAGTCTTGCTCAACACCGTCCAAGCGCGCGTTGCTGAGAGCGATCGTGTGATGAACGAAGTCGGCGGTGAAAACGCGATTTTCTCTCTCTCTGAAAATGAAAGTGGCTCAGCATCTTTATCTGAACTGGAAAAGCATGTGCTGAACTTCATCGATGGTCGCAAGACCGTAGATGACATCGCCGTGGCCTTTCGCGAGAGCACGCTCAGCATGTCGCGCCTTCTTCACGGCATGGTCGCCAAAGGCGCAATCAAGCGCACGTCCATTGGTGGCGTCTCACGTTTGCGCGCTGCGGTTCAGGCGACCGCTGAAGCGACGACCGCACCAACGACGGCCGCGCCGTTGCTCATGGATTTCGTCCCACATCGCGCTCCCGAACCCGTGCGCGGCAATCGCGCGGTGATGGCAATCCTCCTTTCCATCTTGGTGCTGGTGTCGACGATTGGCTATTTGGTCATTCGCTCACAACAGCGAAACGAAGCGCTCAATAGCGCTTCGAGCGCGCTCACCGAAGACCTTATCGCTGGCAAGTGGAGCGACGCGATTGCCCAGGTCGACACGGCCAAGGCCAAAGCCGGCAATGATTTATTAGCGATCGAGCGGGTTACCAAACTCGATCAACTGGTCAAAGATGCTTTGGCCAAAGAAGTGGAAAACATCAATACCTTGATCGCAAAACAAGACTACCAAGCAGCGAAAGATCGGCTCGGTCTTTTGCCCAGCGCCTTGCGGTCGCCAGAGCAGGTTACTGAAATTCAACGTGGACAAAACGTTCTCATCAACCGCTCTGATGCCTTGGTCGTCCAGGTAACGCGTTTGTTGGAGAGCGGAAATGCCGCTCAAGCCATGCAACTTATTGCGCGAACCACGGGCCGCGAAGGCGAAGCCGCAGGCGATTACCTGTCCCGCTGGCGACTGTCGAGCCTTGAAAAAGCTGGCTCATCTTCACTTCCATTAAGCCAACGGACGGCATTGGTGAATCAGATTTTGGTCACCGAACCAGACCAACGTCAAAAAGAACAAATTGAGCGTATTCGCCTCGACTTTACTCGCTTGCAGCAGCGCACCGCCGAACAAGTGAAAACGCTTCGCAAACAAGCGGAATCTGGCGCCTTTCTTGAAGTTGAGGCCGAATGGGAACAACTGAAGCTCAGCGAGCAGTTGCGTGGCACACCACTCGCGGGTGAGGCAGACGCTCTGAAGAAACTCAATGACCAAAATGCCAGCGAAATGCGCGCTATCGAAGCGGAAGGCCGCATGTTAGTGGAATCGAGCAATGACCTCAAAACGATGGCTGCGTATGATGACCGGGTAAAGCAAATGCTGGGTAAATGGTCTTTGGCATCCAATGCGAATGACGTAACGATACTGGCATCTTTGCTCAAGGAATTCAGCGAATTAATCGGCGAACGTAAAGCTGGGGATGAGGCCACCGCGCTTGATGCCTGGATAATTGATCGTCAACCGACCGCCGCCATCGCAACCTTGGTTTCCGGTCGCAGTAAAAGGCTGAGAGAGATCGAGGTTTCTGCCGCTAAAGCGCTTGAAACGGCTCAAGGTTTTGCCCGTCAAAGCGACTGGGAAGCCAATGAGCGCATGCTCAAAGAATTACTGGCTCGTCCTCAATGGCGGCGAACAACGGCCAGAGTCACCGCTCAACGTGACCTTGATTCGATCGCGACTCTTCGAAGCCAGCGACAGGCGTGGCAAGAAGAGCTACACAAAGCGATGTTGCGTGGCGATACTGATGGCAGCTTGGCGATCGCCAAAAAAATGGGCCTGCCTTACTTACCCCTGGTCGTTCATAGTCGGCCACCGGGCGCTGACGTTTTGCGAAATGGCAAATCTGTTGGTTCAACGCCGCTCATTCTTGACCTTCCGGCTGGCGAACGAGCCAATGTAATTTTACAAATTCAGCTTGCCGGCTTCGATCCCGTTGAAGTGCAGGGCAAAACAGCAGAGGGAGGCTGGTTTTTGCCAGTCCCTTTAGAACGAACGTCAACGGATAAGCATGAACTGAACATGACGCTCACCGCTGGACTCACGGTGATCAACGGTCGTCTGTGGGTCGCCAGTAGACATGCCGGTGCCGCTCTAGCTCCAGGTCAACCGGTTCAGCGTTATGCGTTCGAGAACCAAGGCTCAGGGGATCTGATTGGTCAACCATTATATGCGAGCGCACTCAGCACGGCGGAAGGCGTGTGGTATCCCACCCGTGAAGGAATCGCCATTCGTATTGGAAAAAATGGCATCGAACGCCTGCCCATTGCAGGCCGCACCGATTTGTCACTCGCGGCTTACACCAGCGAATTAATTGTTGGACGTCGGTTCATCATCCTTGCGGGTCTTGATGGTGCACTGCATGCCAGTGACGAGCGCAACCCGCTCGCAACGTGGCATGGTCCCCAGGGCGCCCCGTTTGCACACGGCCCGATACTTCGTGGTGATCGAGTGTTGGGTGTCCGCACGACGGGAATCATTGATATCCATTTGGCGGATGACGGAAAACGTATTGCCAGCCATACCCTTGACGGAGAGATCCTGAGCTGTTGGGCCGCTCAAAATGGAGTGCACTGTTTGACGCATAGCAGTCACTGGATTTGCCAAGGCGAAAATCAACCAGTGCGCTCACCGCTACCTTCTGAAGTCCTTTCTGCTGGCCGCGAGGTAATGATCACGCCAGATCATCACGCTTGGATTTTAGCCAATGGTTCTTGGCAAGACGTCGGGCGTTTTGAAGGCAAGGTTACCGCTCTGCCGATTCATTGGGCAGGTCATGCGGTGATACCGCTCGGGAAGACGCTCGCTGTCGTTGGCCCCAAGGGATTCACGATCACGTCCGTCAGCGAATTCCTGGCTCCAGAACAGCTCGGTAGCCAGCTCGCCGTGGCCACGGTGGGTGGAATGGTACGGTTCTACGCTCAGTAGAAGCGCTGACGCAGCACTCGTTGCCAGTCGAAAAACTTGACAAATCCCCAGTCCGGAGGTTTCTTTTCCTCGGATCTTGCGAGCGCAGGATCCGAAAGGGACCGTCATGGGCGAAAACGATGAGTTGGTCAAAGAATTCTTGGTTGAGAGCTACGACAACCTTGATCGCCTTGACCGTGAATTTTTGGCGTTGGAAAAAGATCCAACCAACAAGGACTATCTTAGCAGCATCTTTCGCACCATTCACACGATCAAGGGAACCAGTGGCTTTTTTGGCTTTGAACACCTCCAGGCCCTGACCCATGTCGGCGAGAATCTGCTCAGTAAATTACGCGACGGCAAGCTGACGCTCAATGGCGATATGGCCAACGCCCTGCTCGCCATGGTCGATGCCGTACGTGGCATGCTGGGGATCATTGAGTCAACCGGAGTCGAAGGACAGACGGATCATTCTGCGCTCAAGGCGACGCTGAGTTCTTTACAAGAAGACCAGCCAGTCGAGGCCACCGCCGATCATGGCGGCGGGCATCAACCAGGGCCGCTGACCGCGATGTTTGAAGCCGCGAATGCGAAACCTCCGGTAAAACCGCCCGAAAAAACCGCCGCCGCTCCTCCGGCTGCCGTCGCCGCACCAACCTCACTAACACCTAAACTGCCAGTAAAATCACCAAAAACAGAAGAGCTCGCCAAGGGCTCTGAAGCCAATGGCCCATCATTGACCGACAACAGCATTCGCGTCGATGTCACCCTGCTTGATCGTTTAATGAATTTGGTTGGCGAATTGGTATTGGCGAGAAATCAGATTTTACAGCTATCGCAGGGCAATACCGATCAAATCTACACTCGCACAACGCAACGGCTCAGCGCCTTGACCTCGGAACTGCAAGAAGGGGTGATGAAAACTCGCATGCAGCCAATCGGGAATGTGTGGGGCAAATTTCCCCGCATTGTACGCGATCTTTCGGCCATGGTCGGCAAACAAGTGCGCATTGAAATGGCGGGCAAAGAAACCGAACTCGACAAAACATTGATTGAGGCGATCAAAGATCCGCTCACTCACATCGTAAGAAATTCCATCGATCATGGCATTGAGACGCCGGAGAAACGCATCGCTGCGGGAAAACCCACAGAAGGCACGTTGTCATTGCACGCTTTTCATGAAAGCGGGCAAGTCGTTATTGAAATCACTGACGACGGCGGCGGCATCAACACCAAACGCGTGGTCGACAAGGCGATTGAAAAAGGGCTGATCACGCAAGAGCAGTCTGCCAAGATGAGCGAACGAGAAATGGTTAACCTGATTTTTGCGCCAGGCTTTTCGACAGCGGAAAAAGTCACCAACATCTCTGGTCGCGGTGTCGGCATGGACGTGGTGAAGACCAATATCGAACGCATTGGCGGCACCGTTGATTTCCAAAATCGTTTTGGCCAAGGCACCACTTTACGCATCAAAATACCGCTCACGTTGGCGATCATTCCGGCATTGATCGTCACCAGCGGAGGTGACCGCTTTGCAATTCCTCAGGTCAGCCTCATAGAACTTTTGCGCCTAGACGCAAAACAGATGCACGAGGAAATTGAAAACGTCTACGGAGCCCCAGTCTATCGCCTGCGTGGGCATCTATTGCCCGTAGTTTTCCTCAACCAAGAACTAAGGCTGAGCGAGAGCGCTGTCGGTGGGGCGATGACCTTGGTGGTACTGCACGCCGATGAACGACGTTTTTGTTTGGTTGTCGATAGCGTCAATGACGCCGAAGAAATCGTCGTCAAACCATTGGCGAAGATCCTCAAGCCGCTTTCCGTTTTCGCTGGCGCCACCATCATGGGCGACGGCCGGGTCGCTTTGATCTTAGATGTTTTAGGCATTGCTAAACGCGCACACGCGGTGGCGAAAGTCGCTGAAAATCAAGCCCACGACGCACTCGGCGGTGAGCAGAAGAAAACCAATCTTCAAGCGGTTCTCATTTTCCAGAGTCCCGACGATGGACGCATGGCGATACCTGTCGCGAAAATATCACGCCTGGAAGAGATCGAAGTTTCTCGCATTGAGCATACCGGCGGAGCCGAAGTGGTTCAGTATCGCGGCATCATTTTACCGTTGATTCGCATATTCAATATTCTGCCAGAGCGCCGTGACGAACCGCGTAATCCTTCATGCGGAGTGTCGCCCGACGCATTGCAGGTGGTCATCCATACACAGGGCGATCGCAGCGTTGGACTCGTGGTTGGACGCATCATTGATACCGTCGAACATTCAATGGTCATCGAGCGAGCAGCCTCACGTGCTGGAATTATCGGCTGTCTTGTGGTTCAAGAACGCATCACCGAACTGCTTGATGTAGAGCATGTGGTTGGTGGCGTTATCCCTGACTTTTATCAACAACTTCAACCAGCGTGATTGAGTAAAAATTATGCCCCAGATGCCTCATAAACAATTTTGCACCTTTCGGCTCGGAGAGTTCTTCTTCGGCATCGATATTCTGCAAGTGCAAGAAATCATCCGCCGTCTGAGCTTCACCCGCATTCCCTTAGCGCCGACCATGATTGAAGGACTGGTCAATCTGCGTGGTCAAATCGTCACCGCCATTGACCTACGCCTGCGTTTGGAGCTTCCGCCTCGGAGTGCGGATAAATCACCCACTCACGTCGTCATCAATACCGCAGATGGCGCAACCAGCCTGATGGTCGATGAAATTGGCGACATGATGGAGTTATCCGACGACACCTTCGAATTACCGCCAGACACGATTCATGGCATCGCTCGTGAGCTGATTACGGGAGTCTACAAACTTGAACATGGCCTTTTGCTGATTCTCGACACGACAAAAGTCGTTCAGCTCGACGCAAAGTTATTTGACTAAACGGCGACAGACTCCTGGCGGCGAGTGCCGATCGGTCACGCAGTGGTTGGCCATTGTTTCAACGCCTGAGCGCAGTCGTGTAAAGTCGGCACGAGTGCTAGGCGGAACCAGCCTTCGCCGCCGTCACCGAAAAAACCGCCGGGGCTGACCACGATTCCAACGGCTAAGCAGCGGGCGGCGTAAGCATCAGCGGTTTGCCCAGCTGGAACCTGAGCCCAAAGGTACAAACCAGCGGCACTTGGCAGAACGGCGATCCCTTTCGCGGTGAGTCCATCCGCGAGCAGGCGATATTTCGCGGCAAACTGTTGTCGGCGTATCACGACATGTGCGTCATCAGACCATGCTGCCGCAGCGGCGGCCTCGACAAAGGCGGGGCTGCCGACGCCCATGGCCGCGCGCCAACCACGATAGGATTTGATCAGCGCGGCATCACCGGCGATGAAACCGGTGCGATAGCCAGTCATTCCGCTGCGTTTTGAGCAGGAATGAAAAGCGAGAACTCCGGTGGTCGCAACTTCCAGAATCGAGGGGGGCGGCGTGTCATCAAACCACAAATCTTGATAACACTCGTCTGAGGCTAAGAGAATTCCGTGCGCGGCGGCGACCTCTACCTGAGCTTGGTAATAAGCGCGGTCAACGCAGGCACCGGTGGGATTGTGCGGATAATTTATCCACGCGATGGCGGTTCGCGTCAGCACGTCGATGGGAAGCGACGCAAGATCAAGGCGATAGCCGCTCGACCGCTGCAACGTCACCGGGTGTTCATGTCCGCCAGCGAACAACGTCCCTGCTTGATAGACGGGATAGCCTGGCGTGCCGAAAATAACGGTGTTTTTACTGGTCGCTGGATCCAGGAACGCCATGGGCAGATGGAAGATCGCTTCTTTGCTGCCGGCAGCGGGAAGCAATTGCGTTTCTGAATCCATCACGACGCCGAAACGCCGCTGTAAATAGGCTGCCGCTGCACGACGAAGAGCCGGCGTTCCTGCGACTGATGGATATTGGCTGATGATGGGAACGGCTGCCTTCAAGGCTTCGGGAATAAACCCCGGAGTCGGTTCGATCGGATCGCCAGTGCCAAAGTCGTAGACCGTTTTTCCGGCGTTTATCAACGCGGTTTTGCGGGCCTGTAATTCCGCCATCGGGTAAGGCTTCAGGGCGCGAAGAGCGGGATTCATAATGAGTGGGATTCCAAAATGACCGTGGCAATGGCGAATCCATCGCTGTGACTGACTGAACAATGCCAACGCGTCGCCTGCAGACGAACCGCCACCGCCAGAGCCTCGCCGGATAAAGCCAGCCTGGGCGCACCGCGATCGGCACCCGGCAATAAGGCGATCTGGGTAAATGTGACGCCTTTGGCCCAGCCAGTGCCAAGCGCTTTCATGCAGGCTTCTTTGGCTGCCCAACGCGACGCCAATCGCTCGCTGGGATCTTTCATCTCTAGCGCATACGCTTGTTCATCAGCCGTATAAACGCGCTCAAGAAAGCGCTGTTCCTGTCGCTTATAAACATCGGCAATCCGGCGTACGGAAATAAGATCGGTGCCAAGTCCGACGATCACGGTCCGCCCGTCACCGATCGCCAAGCGCGGCGCAGCCACCATGGAGCAGGCGCGGCATCCGTTACCACATCACATTCGGCGCGCACCGCCAACACCGACCCCGGCACGCGATTCGGCGGTGGCTGAAGTCGCATGACGAATATTTTTGGCTGGCCATCGGCTGACAGGCGCTTGGCTCCATCGACCACCCAACCGCCAATACCAATGCCTGCAGTAAACTGCGGTTGAGTAGCCGTAAAGGTCGCCACCTGCCCCATCGCATCGACAGGGAAGTCACCATCACCCAAACGGATGGACAGCGATTTGTTGTCGGCGCCAATTTTGGTAAAGATCAGCAAGCTTCCTTGGTGGCGAGCAAGGGCGTAAGCAGCACTACCCACTGCCTGCCATTTTAATGCTGCTAACGCTTGCTTTGCTAAACGCTCCAAATCTCGATCGCCATCAAGCACCTGACAGGGAACTGCCAGCGGTGCGATGGGAAGCTGACGCGGTAATACGCGTAGTCCGGCGACGCCATACGCCAGCAGGCCACCATCGACGGGTATAATTTTTTCGTCCACCGATAATGTTTGAGCACAGTCAATGGCCCCATTTTTACCAATCATGAGCAGCGATCGACTATCAACGCCCTCAAATAATACCGCACCGAAGGAACCGGGAGATTCGATGAGCTGGTGGACTTCGGCGCCTTGCGGAAGCGCTTGTTCCCACTGCACGTTGCCCCCAGCCAGGCCGATGCGTACCAATGCCTGTGAACGATCCGCACGTCGAACAAATAACGAAAGCGTGTCAACGCCGCGTATAAGCGATTCGATCGTGCTCCAGTCGCCGAAACGACGGCGCACTTCGCCGCTAAAGGCATCGAGAATCACCAGCTGATTATTTTCATCGGACACATACAGGCCGTCGCCGCTCATGGCGTGCAAACGACCATACACTTTGGTGGTGCGCCAACGCTGACGGCCGATTCCTAAATCCCAACAGGTGATGCGGCCTTGATGTCCTAGGCAATAACATGTGTTGCCCACCAAAACCGCATCAGCGGTCGGCTCTTCTGGCAAAATAAACCTAGGCTTACCCGTCATCAGATCGAGCAGGTTCACGCGATTTCGCCCTTCTTCTGGCACCCACAGCGTATCAGCAGACAACACGCGGACTTGCTCCATGCTGTCTTCGCTCATCGGAATGCGCCACAACGGCACGGGCTCTTCGCCTTGCTTACCACCGTGAGCATTGAGGCACACCAATTCGTTACCTTCATGCGTGAGAATCAAATCGTTATCCGTTAGGATTGGTCGCGGGGGATCTCCAAGTCCGTTCGTCGGACGCAGCGCGTAGCGAAAGCGTTCCGTGCCAGTGGCAAGATCGACCACGGCAAACCACATGCCTTCAGGCTCAGTGAGTTGGCGAACTTGCGCCATCGCGCCGAGCGGAGAGCTCAACCATAATAACAATGTGCGATTATTCGCCGCCAGCGGCTCGACGAGTTCGCCACCCAGTTGTCCTTTCAATTCCATTTCTACACCAGCTCGCCGCACCGTCATGGTGAAGGGCATTCCTGGTGCCATGGTGGCGACCACGGCGCGCAGATCACGCTCGAAATTGGTGGTTTTATTGCCTTGAAATTGCAGCAGGACGTCGCCGCTCTTCATGGCTGCTGTGTCGGCACTGGAACCTGGAACAACTCGTTGAATAGGAATGCCATCCGGGTTTTCATTATTCAAAAGCGTACCGGCGACCACACCCAGCAATTGCCGTATCGGCTGCCGACGCCACGCCGTGGTGCCGTCGGCTATTTTTATCGCTGAAAGAAATCCTTCGCTAAAGCCAATCGCCAATCCGGCGGCGACCATGGTGGTGTCACCGCGTTGGCCAGGTTTGTTCCACGGCGTGATCGCCGTCGGTAAAGGTTTACTGACGACCGGCACGATCGCTTTGATGGGAACGCCCTTCAGTCTGGTCAGGCCATTGGCTGCCAAAAGATGAACACCCGCCTCCAAGCGATCCTTCAGTAGCATGCGGTGATCTGGAAACGTCAGCGCGGTTTGAAAAGCAGCAATGGCCGTGGTTTTATTATTTTGAAGTTCCGCGTGCCGCCCGCGCCAAAGCGCAATTTCGCCCTTCAAGCGGTCGTCATACATGGTCAACGATTGCAGTTTGGCTAATGGCCCAGGGAATGCTTGGTCATCGCCGGTGCCCAGTTCAAGCTGATTGCGCACCAAACGAGCGGCACGTTCAGCGTAATCTACCGGAGCGCCACGCGACAACGCTTCGATCAGGCAGGTGAATGTCAGCTGACGATCATCACGCGATTCGTGATATGACGCCAAAGCACCCCATGGCCGAAAATCCTTCGGATTTGTGACGGTTAATTTGGTCAGTCGTTCAAGGAATGACGCACCGCGCCCCCAGCCGGTGATGCGCTCGTTGCTGGCTTCCAATACTTGATCGGTGGTCACGGCCAAAGACCGTCCTGAATCAAGCCCGCGCGAACTAACCATCTGCCCATTGGCACTATCAACCAAGGCCAATATTTCGTTGGTGCTCACTAACGCGCGGCCAGCCGTCAGGCGACCTTGAACGCCTAGCCGTCCACTTGAAAAAGGAATGGCCCAGCGAGTCTTGCCGCTTTCGATATCAAATAACGCCAAATTTCTCGTTCCTGCCAGAAGGGCGAGGCCGCCGCCGACATCAAGCACCTCGCCATTTGCTCCGTCACCCTGAAAACGTTTGGGGGCGCGGTCATTGGGGCCAAAAAATAAAATCGTTCCAGGGCTATCGCTCGGGCTGGCGACCACAAACAAACCATCGCTGACCATGGTGCCGCGACGCGTGGGCGTCGCATTATTACTAAAACCATTTTCAGGTTCATCGTTGGTGGTGGGGTAAGTCCACAGTCGATTAACGTTGCCGTCCACCCCGATGCGGGCGATCAGTCCACTGTTGGACAACACCACCAGCGAACCGTTTTGAACCACCAACGCTGGTGCGGCGATACTGCCGTCGTTGTTGAAAAACATCATCTGCCGCGACAGCGGAATGCGGGTGATAAGGGAATTCCATGCTGGGAGTCCGGTATCGGTACGGAAGGCCAAGGCACGCAATTCGGCACCTTCTTGATTGCCCGTGACCATGGCGGCAAAGACCACGAACTGGTCGACCACAACCGGCGCTGAAAGCGCTTGAACGAAGCCAAGTGAAGGCGAATTTTTGCGCCATTTGACATCGCCCAAACGATCAAGGCACATCAACACTGCTTTGTCATCAACCCAACCAAGGCCGATAAAACCGCTGCTGGTGACGACTGCTCGCGACGCCGTCGGTCCCAATGGCTCATTGCCAAGGATGCGAACTTCGCCCACTAAACGACCGACCAGATGATCAAAGAGAAACATCTTTTGACCGTCGCTCGCAACCGTCAGTTCGCCGGATGATGACGTAAGCGTGTAACGCTGCTGCCCCTGCGCCAGGTTCCGTCGCGGTCTTTGAATTCTGCGATCGAGTGGCTTTTTATCCGCCTGAACTGCGGCTGCGGCCGCTTCGGTGACATCGATCCGCCACATCTCTTCCAAGCCGTCGAGAGAATTCGGCAAGTCGAGGGTTTGCTCTGGCGTGAGTAACGTTTGGGCCGCCATAATTCGCGCGGCAGACCGTTTGTGGGTCTGCTCATTTGCGCGGTTCGAATAATCAAGAAACAAGCCCAGTCGTCCAGAATCCCACGCTTTATCGGCTAATCGTTGCCACGCATCCGTCGCTGCTTTCGTTCCCGGATAGGACAAGGCCAACGCACGTAATTCCGATTCGTTTGCGCGAGCGCTAAGTGCTTCGCGTAATCGACGTTCGGCGACGCTTGAATAGGTCTGCACAAAAGAATCAGCAAGGCCGAGTTCCGTCAATTTGAGCGCAAATAATTCAGCCAACGGCGCACACAGATCTCCGCTGGTGATCATGCTGTCGCCGTGCGCTGCTAAAAGACTTTGCACGCGCTCCAATAAAGCGCCAGGTTCGCCACGGCGTTTCTGCAAATCATCAAGCAATTCATTGGCATCGTGGCGGATATCAAATGAGGTCGCGACCATGGGTTCGGCCGCAAATCCGATGGCAATGGCTAACAGGGTCGTGACGAGGGGGAGTAGGCGGCTAGGCGACATTATGGGGGTTATAGATCAGGCGATAAAGGGGGCCAGAGGCAGACCTCGGCTGAGCCAGCACATGCCCGCCGAGCTGCCCCGATCTCAATCCGCCCTTGTCAGATGAACGGCCTTTTGATTATGCCCGGCCATGTCTCAATTTGGTGGAACCACAACGATTGGACTCAATGTCAGACTCATCCTGCTCGATTGCTTCGAGACCATGGTTGAGCTTGATGGCGCCACGTATCGTCCCCGCCTTGGCATGGTTGAATTTCTTACCCATTTTGGCTCGCGAGCCGGTATTCCAATCGCCGTTATTAGCGATGCGCAAAAAACTGAAGTCGACGCGGCGCTGAACCAAGCTCGACTGATGAGCTACGTTATTTCGCTCTACCACGCGGGAAACGCCTCTGAATCTCTGGGGGAAGGTCGTTCACGTAAATGCCTGAACACTCCGGTTGCCGATTTTCAGGTGACGGCGGGTGAAACGCTTTTTATCGGTGACAGTCCGCTGGATGCCGAAGCGGCGCAACATTATGGCGTGCAATTCATTCGCGTTCCGCGTAGTGAAGATCGCTCATTCAGTTTTGCTAATTTAATCACCGGCCCTAGTCGCTATCGCAGTCAAGAATTCAATGTCACCTTCATGGAGCGCTACAACAAAAAGGATAAGCGCCCGTGACGGCAACGGTGGAAACAGCGGTGAAAACTGCCGGAAAGACAACCAAGGCCTCGGTGATTCCCTTGCCGCCGGCGGATTTCTTACCAAACGCGATTCAGGTTTTACTTGGCTACTTTGTGCTGCGACCGTGGTTTTCTTTTTTTGTCCGTGGACGAGTTTTACGCTCGCGTGATCTTCCGGAAGGACCTTGTGTCTTAGCCTGTAATCATCGCAGTTTTTTCGATCCACCATTGGTCGGTATGCATCGACGGCGACCGGTTGCCTATTTCGCGCGCGCTGACCTTTGGCAATTCCCCGTCATCGCGTTCTTTTTGAATACCATGTTCGGCATCCCGATCGATCGAGAAAATCCAGGACTGTCGAGCATGAAAGGTGCCGTCGAACGTCTGCGGCGCGGTATCTCGGTGCTGGTTTTTCCGGAGGGCACTCGAACGCGCACGGGCCAAGTGGGGCCGCTGCGCGAAGGCCCTGCGATGTTTGCCCGCCGGGCGGGAGTCCCCATTGTTCCGGTGTATGTCCATCGCAGTGAAGCCATCTGGGCACGCGCGAATAAACTTCCACGTTTTCAAAGCAAGGGCGTTGAAATCCGTTTTGGCCGCCCATTGGTGGCGCCCGCGAATCTTGAGCCGCGAGCCCAGGACGCCTGGGTCAGTCATCGCTTACAGGTGTGGATGCTGGCACAGCAACGCCAATTCCAACGATCGACCCGCCCAGTACCGACCGCTCAGCGGCTGCCTGTTGTGGCCTGAACCGTGAGTCAATAATCCGCCCGCCCATGTCAGAACCTACCTCCAACTCCGCCGTTCCAGCTCCACTGCCACCACCAACCTGGGAAGATCGTCTGCCGAGTTGGCAACAATGGATTAACTCTTTTTGCGAAAATTGGATCTTTGCGTTTCTCATCGCCATGGCGATTCGTCATTTTTGCGTGGAAGCATTCCGCATTCCGACCGCGTCGATGGAACCGATGCTCTACGGCGATCCGGCATTTTCCAAAAGCGATCACGTGGTGGTCGATAAATTTTTCTTTCGCTTCACTGGTCCGTCACGTTGGGATGTCACCGTCTTTCAATTTCCTCAGCCGGAAATTGAGCCACGCCCAGGCGAAGGCGATGCGCGTACGGCAATAACGGCTGACGAATCGCGGTTAGATACGGTTATGCTGCGCCCGTTGATGTATCGCAACTTTGTCAAACGAGCGGTGATTTTACCCGGCGATACCTACTACATCGCCAATGGAAATATTTATCTCAAACAAGCTGACGGTCATTTTCAGGTGTCGCGCAAACCTGAATCCGTGCAGAACGAACTCTGGCAAGAAGTATACCGCTTTGGCGTTCAGCCGGATTATCAGCCGTGGTTAGCCGAGGGTAGCGCTGCGGCCACCATCGTCGATGGCGCGTTACGACTGACCGTCACCCAAGGCAGTGACCTCAACCTTTTACCTCAACAGTTTCGTAATTTATATCTGAAGCATGGGACCTTTCGCGTTCGCCCCATCAATGGTGGCGTCGATGAATTGATTACGCTGTCGATGACCAGCCCACATTTTATTTACCGTAGTACCAATACGAACGGGACGGCGTGGGACCTTCTCAATTGGCAAGTGCGCCGAATGAACAGTAACGATTTAGATCACTACGATCGCGGCGTAAAAGATGCGGGTACGCTGTTGAACGAAACGATGGACGAATGGGTCGGCGACGTGCGTTTTCGTGCTCAGATTCGTGATTTGACCGGAACCGTGGCGCTTGATTTGACTCAAGGTCTGGAGCACGCGTTCCGCGTCGAATTCACCACCGCTGGCTGGACCTTCATGGTTGATGGGAAGGCCGTCGCCACGGGCAAGGAATCACCCGTTGGTGCACATCTGACGTTTGGCATCTTGGATGACCGGGTGTTCTTGCATCTGAATGATAAGGAACTCGCGCATTACGACGCGCTGCCCAATAATCCGTCCCTACACCGTTGGCAATAGGGGGAGCTTTCTTCGTAATGAAGCCATCCATTTTAGCCAAATAAAGAGGCAAGCTGATGCATACGCCAACGATCCTTCGGTGAAGGTCTATGACCGAGACATGAGCGCGAAAGCCGTTCGGGACATGGTTGGCGTGCGCGCACAGATGCTGGGGAAATCTCCAACCGAACTCACTGGCGATGAGCGTTTTCGCGACATGGGAAACTCACCGCTCACCGCGCTGACCGCTCCGCCAGGCGCTTATCTTCTGATGGGCGATAACAGTCCGCAAAGCTGGGACAGTCGCTGCTGGGGTTATGTTGCGAGCGAAAATCTGCGCGGTCGAGTCTTGGCCGTCGTCCTGCCGTTTAGTCGTTGGCGGGTGGTGCGGTGAACGATCGCTGGTCATCAAAAGTCGCGCAGGGGGCTGGTAGCTGGGTGCTTTTACCCATGTTTTCCACTTCAACTGGGGCTTGCATCGCCAAGGGGAATTCTCTTTGGTACGCATCAAGGATTGGTCAAGAAGAGATGAACAACCACCAAAAGCCTACCTTTTGCAGCGCTTTCGCGGTGTCTTATCAATGAGACAGCCCGCACTTTTGAAGATGAGTGATGCTCCGTCGAAACGCTCGCTCGTGGATTTTCCACAATGAGCCTCTTTTCCGTCACGGGTCTGAGCAAACGTTTTGGACGCCGCCAAGTGGTTTCGGGCGTGAACCTGCAAGTCGCCGCAGGCGAGGTCGTCGGTTTGCTCGGCGCCAACGGTGCCGGCAAGAGCACGACCTTCCGCATGGTGGTCGGTTTGCTGAAGCCCGAAGCGGGCACCATCATTTTTCGCGATCGTGACATTACCAAGCTGCCGATGGATGCGCGCGCCCGCCTTGGCATGGGTTACTTGGCGCAAGAACCAACCGTATTCGCTCAGCTCTCTGTTGCCGACAATGTGCGTATCGTTTTGGAACAGCATTACCCCAAGGCCGAACAAGACACTCGCTTGGCGTCGTTGTTGGAGGAACTCCATTTGACGCAACTGGCAAAAAATCTCGCGCGCAGTTTGTCGGGTGGCGAGCGTCGCCGCCTTGAAATTACCCGGGCGTTGGTGGTCGAACCCAAGTTGCTGTTTTTCGATGAACCCTTCGCCGGCGTCGATCCGCGCAGCCGTTCCGACATCACGGGCGTGACCGCAGAACTCAAACGTCGTGGTGTTGCCGTGCTGATCACCGATCACCACGCCGAAGCGATTTTGGGCATGGTTGATCGACTGTATGTGATGGATGCGGGCACCATCATGGCCGAAGGCACGCCTCAAGAAATCGTTGATAATGCGGATGTTCGTCGCGCTTACCTTGGCGACGACTTTACGCTGTGAGGCGTTGCGCATGAATTCAACCCTGAGCACATCTCGTCTTCACCTCATCATCGGTGACAGTTTTGTCCTACGCGATGAACAGTTGAAAGTCGTGATTTCAACCTGGACTGGCCCCATCAAACGGGTGGTTGAGCCGAGCGATATTGGGCGCCTGATTCTTGATCTTGAAACACCTTCACTCTTTGAAGATCCGGCGCTGTGGTTGGTGCGCTGTGATGGAAAATATCTACGAAAGCACGCCGAAGCGCTGTTGCCGTTAGCCGGTACACCAGCCGTTGGCGGAGTCGTGGTCTTAAGCCTCAGTGCCATGGATAAAGGCAAGGCCGGCGATGCGGTGGCAAAGCTCACCAAGGCGCTCAAGGCCGCTGCGGCTTTGCATGAAGTCGAGTCTCCGAATGAGAAAGAAATCGTTGCGTGGCTTACTGCGCGCATCACCGCTCATCCGCAAGGCGCAGAACAGCCGCGTCGCGTCGCGGAAGCGTTGGTCGAACACCTTGGCGACAACGTCGACGGATTGCTCAGCGCGATTGAGGTCGTGGCGATTTATGGCGACCATGGCCCATTGACGGCAGAGGGGGTCGACGCGCTGGTCGCCGGCCAAGCTGGGCGGCCGATTTGGGAATTCACCGGCGCCACGTTGGACGGCAACGCCCGGCGGGCGATTGAATTGCTGCACGCTGGCGATGGCTTGGCACCGCAACAAGCGCTGTCAGCTTTGGCTGGCGAAATCCGCAAATTAGTCGCCTGCTGTGACACCGCTGACGACGGCGAAGTCGCCAAGTGGATCAATGCGCGTGGTCGACCCAATCTTTACTATGCTCGTCAGCGTGCGCGCAATCTGGGACGCGCCGTATTGGTACGTCTGCTGACCGGTTGTTTGCAAACTCAACGCCTGCTGCGTCAGAGTGGCACCAATGCTGAATTAGCGTTGGAGACCCTGGTGCTTCACGCACAGCGAATTATTCGCCCCGCTGGGCGATAGCTGCCAATGGGCCAAGCACCTAAGCTTTTTTCGCCCTAGCGAAGACGAGGATCGGCACCCCATGGACATCCATTTTTGCGACCTCTGTGGCGTGCGCGTAACCGACGTCGATTTACGTGGCGGTCATGGCATTCGTAAGCACTACGATGTTATTTGTGCGACCTGTCTTGAACTCGGCCACGGCAAAGAATGGCTTGCTCGTCATCAACGCAGCAAGAGCGCAACGGCGGCCTCCCAGCCCGTTCATGCTCCCGCTCAGGTGGTGGCGGGAACGAATGCAGGAACGACAGCGGGAGCGACTGCAGGAACGACGCCAGATCCCGCAATCATTGCCCGTGCGCGCGACCGCGTTGAAACCTTCGAAGAAGAAATGCCATCGCCTGGAGTCGTCCCGCGAGTGATTGCGGCTGATGATACGCCTGCGCATGTTGATCTTGGCGAATTGAACACGGACGACCATGCGATGGCCACCGATTCAAAGCCACAAGGCAACCAGTTTGCCGCAGCCGCGAGTAGCTTTTCTGCCCTAGCACAACCCGGCCGTGTGAGCACGACCATCGCTGATGTCGAAGATGACGCTCAGCAGGGCGAAGGGCTCAAAGATGAAAGTACGGCTGCGCCGATCCTTGCTGATGATCAATTAGAGCATCATGGCTTCAGTGACTCTCCGTTCGATTTTACCGACGACGCTAAAAAAGAACGTACCGCACAGAAAGACGAAACGCTGCCCGTAGATGGCGCGCCAAGAGCAGCAGCAAAACCGGCGGCAGAAAAGCCAGCGGCGAAAAAATCGTCATCAGCAGTTGGCAGCGCGGCCATCAAAAATGCCGCCGTCGGAAAAAAGTCCAGCCAAGCGAATTCGAAAAGCGCCAATGCGCGATCATCCTCGGCCAAAGGCCCTGCGCGTAAGGTGAACAAGAATAAAAATATTTTAATGATGAGTGCGTTGTCGATTGGTATTTTGTCCATGATTTTGCTGATCACGATCAAAGTCATTCAGGGCTCCAGGAAACCACCGCAACAGCAGACTATTGTTTTCGATATGAGCCAAGATTTGCGCGACGCCATCAAGGATGCGAAGCTCGCCGCAAGGACGGCGTATGAATCGAGAAATGTGGAAAAAATGAACGCCGCCAAAATAAAGATTCAAGAAATCCGACCAAAGATCTATGACTTCGAAAAAGAAACCAAGGCGAAAAATACCATCAAGTGGAATGACGATGACTACGAACGTTACCTTGAGGTCGTCGATTGGCCAAATACCAACTTATTGCATAAAACGCTGAGTGACGAAATTTTGAAGCAAAGAGATTACAAATAAGAGATCGCCTCATTTGCCCCTCGCTCGCCTCATATTCCTGATCGGATTCCTTTGAATCGTCCACCTGCGGCTGCCCGCGATGTCGCCTGGTTGGCTCTTGAACGAGTCGCATCCGGGCGTGCTGATCGCCTCAATGATGTCATCGATGTCAGTCAACTCGATCCACGTGACGCTGCTTTAGCGCGCGAATTAGCGCACGGCGTCGTTCGTCATCATCGGCTCTACGAATTCTTGGCGCGCGCTTATTTGAAACCTGGGCGTCAGTCGGTCGATCTGCTGCGTGCGCTGGCTTTGGGCGCGCATCAGTTGTTTGCGCTCGATCAAATTCCGCCGCATGCGGCTTGCGCGACCAGCGTCGAATTACTGCATAACCACGGTTTAAAAGCACTGACTGGCGTCGCCAATGCCGTGATGCGCCGATTCGCGGAAATGCGCAGCTTTCAGCGCAGCGAAGCTGGTCCGCTCGGACGAATTCCGCAAGATCGCTGGCCCACCGATCCAGCGATTTTGGCCAGTTTGCCCGACGCCTTGGTTGCTGATTTGCGCCTGGAACCTGATGAGCGCCGCGAGCGTCTGCTTGATCTCAATCGCGTTGCGCCGCTGTGTACGCGTACTCGCCCAGGCTGCACCCCGCTGGTCGGCCATGGCATCGTTCGTCAAGAAGGCGAGTGGACGTGGTGGGATGATCCCCAGGCCGCGCTGAATGGTCCCGTCGCAGACAACCGTTGTGTGGTGCAGGACCGCGCTCAGGGCTACGTTCTTGCCACCAGTGGCGCACGTCCTGGGGATTTGGTCCTCGATCTTTGCGCGGCTCCTGGTGGCAAGGCTTTGGCCTTTGCCGATCGCGGCTGCCAAGTCATTGCCGCAGATATTAACCCTCGGCGCTTGCCGCGCATGCGTGCAAATCTTAAAGGTCAGGCAGCGATGCTGGTGCAAGACGGTTTGCGACCAGCCATGGTCGCAGGCTCTTGTGACATCGTGTTGATCGACGCGCCCTGTTCGAACAGCGGAGTTCTGGCGCGACGTCCAGAAGCGCGTTGGCGCTACCGACCAGATTTGCTCACTCAGTTGGCGACCTTGCAGCGGAAACTTTTGCGCTCAGCGGCAGAGCTCGTGCGCCCCGATGGCAAACTGATCTACAGTACGTGCAGTGTAACCCCCGGAGAAAACCAAGGCATTGCGCATCAACTCGACGGTTGGCGCGTCTTGGCAGAGCACCGCACCTGGCCTGATGCGTGGCAGGGTGGCGGCTACGTCGCGGTATTAGTGCGTTAAAAAGTTAAGAAAAAAACGCTATTCGACGCTAGGTGCCGAAGCCGTGCTTGGCGCACGTAATCCCAGCAAATGGGCGTGATCATTAATCGCATCAATGCGACCAAGTCGTGGCCGACTGCCGCCCATCGCTTGAGCATATGGTCGAACTTTACAAATGCCGGTGTTCATCATCGAAAAATGCCAAATCAAGCGTAGATCCAAGGCCAACAACGACGCCATATAAGCACGCATGACTCCGCCGTGCATGACGATCGCGATGCGCTCACCGGGGTGACGTTTGGCGATTTGGCTGATCGCCATGGTGACTCTCAACTGCGCGTCAGCATACGATTCACCGCCGCCGCGCTTCAAGGTCGGATCACGGTCCATCCAGCGCAGCCACTCGTCGGGAAAGCGCTCGGCAATCACCTGATTAGCCAAACCTGACCAAGCGCCGACATCGATTTCGCGAAGTCTGGGATCAATGTGAATCGGCAAATTCCACCGTTCAGCAAGGTAACTCGCGGTCTGCTGCGCGCGCGAAAGGTCGCTGCTATACAGAACGCTGAACCGCGTCGAGGCCAGGCGCTCGGCCAAACGCTTACACTGTTCATGTCCGAATGGAGATAGCGGGAGATCTTCTTGCCCTTGCAACAAACCATCGCGATTACCCGTGCTTTCCCCATGGCGGATCAGCCAGAGTTCCGTAGCGGCAAGGCGCGTTTGATCATCAGCAAGCGGACGGTTCATGTGGGGGACGCGGGTGTAGGGGGGCAACGCCAACCTGCAACCACGACGATGCTTGAAAATTGGAGAGGTTGCACGGCGTGACCCTCTGGGCACCCTCGCGCGCCGATCAGCCGGCAGCTTCATCCAACCGGCCATTATGGAGTCTCCGATGCGCGCAAGCCGCATGAATTTAGTCACTCTGCGCGAAGATCCGAGCGAGGCGGAAATCGCCAGCCATCGGCTGCTCTTACGCAGCGGCTTTTTGCACAAGAGCGGCGCGGGATTGTATCTCTACGCTCCACTGCTGAAGCGCGTGATCGATAAGGCCTCACGTATCGTCGCTGACGAAATCAGCCGCACGGGTGCGCTCGAAGTCACCATGCCGATCATGCAAGAACAGGCCCTGTGGGAAAAATCTGGTCGCTGGGCCACCTATCAAGCAAGCCGCACGTTATTGACGGTCAAAGACCGCAGCGGTCAGGTGTTTGGGCTTGCGCCAACCGCCGAAGAAGTCGTCACGGACTACGCCGCTTCGGTGGTTAAAAGTTACAAGCAACTGCCCGTTACTTTCTTTCAGCAGCACACCAAATTCCGCGATGAAATCCGCCCGCGCTTCGGCCTGATGCGCGTCAAAGAATTCATCATGATGGACGCGTATAGCTTCCATGACACTGACGCCTCGCTGGATCAAACGTACGAATCCATGCGCGTGGCCTACCTACGCACTTTCAAGCGCCTTGGTTTAGAAGCCTTCGCCGTTGAGGCCGACTCCGGTGCCATTGGTGGAAATGGTAGTCACGAATTCATGGTCGCCGCCGCTGTCGGTGAAGACGCGATTTTGTTCTGTAATGGCTGCAATTACGCCGCCAACGTTGAACGCGCCGTCCGCCGCCAGCCAACCGAACGCTGGGAGGGGGCCGCTACCCTCGCCACCATCGAAACTCCGAAAATCGGCAGCATCGACGATGTCGTGCGTTTCCTAACCAACGCTGGTCACGCCTGGGTTACGCCTGGACGTTGTTTGAAATGTGTGCTCTACGTCGCCAAAATTGCCAGCGGTGAAGTCACCGTGGCGGCCTTCGTACTCGGCGATCGCCAAGTGAACGAAGTCAAACTCACCAACGCGGTGACTCGTCATCTGCATGATCGCGGCCCGGTGTTGGAACTGCGCCCGATGCAGCCAGAAGAAATCATAGTTGCGACCAGTGCGAAACCTGGCTTTGCGGGTCCAACGTCGACGCTGAAAGTTAATTATTTGATCGTCGATCCAAGCGTCCCACGCGATTTGCCATTGGTCATTGGCGCCAACCGCACCGATCACCACATGGTTGGTTTTCGCTTGGATCGTGATGCGGCTGGCGTTGCCATTCTTAGCGATGATCTGGT
>JANMYZ010000322.1:0-9580 GCA_031382605.1 Planctomycetota bacterium
CCCGAACAGCTGGCCCGACAGATCGTCGGGCGATGATTGAGATTGGCGTGTCGTCTTCTTGGTGGCGACCAGTTTGGGCCGCTTCGACGAGAGGACCTGAATACGCTTAGTTGCCATACGCGCCTCGATGATCGGTGGCGACTAAAAAAGTAGATAAAAAAGTAGACACCCAACCTTTGATCATTTTCATCACTCCAAACTCCCTACTTGTCGGCAATGCTGTGCTTGCCTTGGATTTGTGCAAACGCCGCGCGGGTGGCACGGGTGTCGACAGCGACGCGCTGAAAGCTAGCGGCACCTTGATTTCGGTCGGCCTCAGCAACAAGCAGCAACTGAAGCTCGGCCATGTAGCGCCAGAAGAAACCGTCCGCCGACCGAGTTGGCTGACGGCGGCTGAGTTTGAGCAACTCCGCCTGGAAGCGGGCGAATAAGTCGTCACGCAGCTGCTATTTGACGCAAGATCTTCGCATGCCCAAAGGCCTGCTCCCCCCTCTGGCTCAATTCGTTCCTCAACATAGAGTCGCCGCCCTATGCCGAACCACATCCAGATTCGCATCATCTCTTTGCTGGAGGAGGCCGCCAACAGCTTCGAACAGTTGGAGACCCTCGCTAACCGTACGTTGACTCAGATTCCGGGCGAACAGGTCGAAGCGGTTGAGCTGCGTTCGATTGAGCGCGATTATATGAACAACGAAAACGAACCCGGCAGCGAGATGGATCATGTGGTTTTCATCCGTTATCGCAGCGACAAGAGCGAAGACACCGCCCCCGAGGCGTGATCGATCGGCACGGCACAGCTCTCTGCCGTCCATCGCCGTCCTTGCCATCCATCGCCGTCCATCGCCGTCCTTGCCGCTCTTTGCAGCAACGGCGGCGGGTGGGTCGTGAACGCGGCCCAAAGGTAGGGCAAGATTACAGTGTTCAGTGCAAACGTGCTCGCTAGTTTTTATCGTCGAGCGAACGACCTGTGAGCGATCTGACCAATTCTAAGAACATCCCCAGCGACCAGGGCTCTCACGAGACCGCAGCGCTGTACGTTCCGGCTAATCGGCTGGCCAAGGTCGATGTGATTGATGTTTTCACCCCGCTCGCGAATCGGGTGATGCCGCGAGATCAGGCGTTAGCTCCGACCGCGTTGCACAGTAAAGATAGCACCCAGCAGATGGGTTCGCGGGCCAGCGCCAGCGGTACGGTTGCCACCTCCATTCTTCAACGTCTGCATGGTAGCAATTCGGATGAGTTATTTGGCGCTGCGCTGCGCTCGAAACAAGATTCGCTGATCAATAGTCAAATACCGCGCTTTTCTTTAGTCGGAAAACTTGGCGAAGGATCGCAAGGGATTGTCTACCGCGTCAATGATCGCGACTGCCATCGCGAGGTGGCATGCAAAGTCTTGTCCTATGCCACCTCCGATCCTGAAGATGTCAGTCGCTTCATTCACGAAGCGCAAGTCACGGCTCAGCTTGAGCATCCGGGTATCGTTCCGATTCACGACCTTGGTGAGCTGCGCGACGGAACCGTTTACTACACCATGAAACGAGTCGACGGCGTCAGTATGCAAGACTTGCTGACCACGCGCAGCGGTAAACCTGAGCACCGTTTTGAGCTGCTGGAAATGTTTCTGCGTATCTGCGAAACCATGGCCTTTGCCCACAGTCGCGGCGTCATTCATCGCGATTTGAAACCGCGCAACATTATGGCCGGTCCTTTCGGTGAAGTCTTGGTGTTGGATTGGGGGCTGGCGAAAGTCGTCAACTGCATCGACGTAGCCCGGCCAATGGCCAGCATGCGCTCGTTTCCAGAAGCCGATGCTTATCGCACGCTCAATGGCACGGCAGTCGGAACTCCGGCGTACATGTCCCCAGAACAAGCGATGGGTGAGGTCGATACGCTGGACCGACGCTGCGATATTTATTCGCTTGGCGTTATTCTTTACGAAATCCTGGCCGGTGCGTCGCCCTACGTTCGTGGCGAAGCGCGCAAAGTTATGCATCAGGTTAGTCATGGCATGTGGACCAAGCTTGATGCGCGGCGCGCAGAACGCTTGCCACCCGCCTTGGTGGCGATTGTGCACCGAGCAATGGCCTTTGAACGAACGGATCGTTACCAAACGGTCGAATCATTAACCGCTGATTTACGTGCTTTTGTCGCTGGTGGCGCGGTCAGCGTCTATAACGAAACCACCGTCGAAAAACTCCTGCGCTTGGTCAGTCTTCACCAACGCCAGGTGCGAACCGCGCTCGTCGTTGCTGGAATTGCCCTCTGTTTAGGTCTCGGAATTTGGGGCAATCAGTGGTATGAAAACAACCGCATCATCGCCGGGTTGCATGTGCAACTTGAAGAACGCCTTGCCAGCAATCAATACGTTGAGGCACGAGACATCAGCGAACGCATTTTGGCTTTACGCCCTGACGACCGCCGAGTTATTCGGCAAAACCCACATATTGCCGAAGGCATTGAGCGCTTGGAAAAGGCGCGTCTGTTAGCCGACAAGCGGGATAAGGCCGACCAACTGATTGAAGAGGCCAAGCAAGCCGCCAAAGGAAGTAGCGAAATCGAGCTTGGTAAATCTGGTGAGCTCTACATGCAAGCGCTGGGGCTCGTGGGCAATGATCCCGCCATTAAAAAATCCTACGATGACGTCTCTCGCCAATTGCTCAGCATCGAAGAAGCCAACCGTAAAACGAATGACGACGAAAAAAAGATCGCTGCGGCTCGACGCTCGATTGAGTCAGCAAAGCGAGATCTTCATTGGGCGGAACCCTTGCGCAAAGAGCTTGCTGAAAAAATAAAAGCTGTGCGCCGTCTTGAAGCCACCAGCCAAAAAGAAAACGACCCAACCCTGCGCATTCGACTTCACCAGTCCGAAGAAGAAATCGGTTCGCTACGCGATAAAATCGCCACGCTCGATGTTCGTGCTGCTGACAGTTTTGATTCGGCCATTGTCTATGCGCCAAGCAATGAAGGCTTACGTAAGGCAGTGGCAGAATACTGCATGCAATTGTTGTTGGACTGTGAAGCGCGCGGTGACTTGGCTGGTACGATTAGAAACCAAAGACGCGCCAGCGTGTTTGATGACAAGAAGGTCTACGCTGAAATCCTGAGTGGTCAGTGCTGGATCAAAGGCGCCAATGGCCAGGTCCTGAGCATTCAGGCCTTAGCCGAAACTGCCGATCGCACACTTGAACCCGAAACCGCGATTCAATTCATACCCGTCGACCAAGAATTGAAGCTGCTGCAAGGCCGTTATCTGGTACGCAACGCGCTCGGCACGGTGAAGTCGGTACATCTGCGCCGGGGCACGCATCTGATCATCGACCTTCCTGCGCCACCCAGCTTACCAGAAACGGTTGCCTTCATTCCCGCTGGAACCGTGAGCAACCACGACGATGGAACATCGATGGAGATCTCTGCATTTGCCCTCGCGCGGCGAGAGATCACGTGCGGCGAGTGGCTGGTTTTTCTCAACTCACCTTCACATCGCTCCCTGTGCAGCGAATCCGAAGCGCTCGGCAATCCCATTCTGATTCCGCGAAAAGATAATAAATCTTTGTGGCTCAAAGATAAAGACGGCAACTACCGTTTACCGCAAGCGACAGATGGCAGCGCGATAGATCCTAACTGGCCGATAAGCCACATCAGTGGACGTGACGCTTTGGCGTATGCCACTTGGCGATCGCAACAAGATCGCTTGGAGTGGCGCTTACCAAGCCATGGCGAATGGATGCTCGCCGCCCAGGGAGGCGATGGTCGCGCATATCCCTGGGGAATGCGCGCCGATATCGGCTTTAGCGCTTCAGCCCTTGGAACAACGCAAGACCAATGGTGCTCTCATCCCGTCGGCAGCCACCCCAGGGACCGTTCCGTTCAAGGCGTTTTCGACTTAGGGGGATCCGTCGCCGAAATGGTGCTGGTCGACGGGCTGGTACGGATGGCTGCTGGTGGCAGTCACCGGGATCGACAACCGGAAATTTTTGGGGTATCATCGAACCGCGACGTCGTCGATAGCCAACCCGAACCTGGAGTTGGACTGCGACTCGCCCTGAGCGTGCCCGTCCCGGCGCGTTAGGTTTGGGCCGCTGATCATTCCGGAAACTCACTCATGCCGCGCTTTATCGTACTCATCGCCTTCGCCGTTCTTGCCAATCACCTTCACGCTGCGGATGTCGCGACGCACTCTTACAAAATTGCCATGTGCCCGTGGATTGCCTGGGCACCTATCAATATTGCCGATGCCAAAGGTCTATGGACCAAGCGCGGGCTCAAAATTGAGGTGGTCAATCAGCTTGGTGAAGACACCAGCGCCATCGAACAACGCCGCGTCGATCTGGCGATTGATATGATCGGAAATTTCATCGGCATGCAGCAAAAAGGCGTTAATATCACGATTCTTGGCGAGCTCGATTGGTCGAACGGTGGCGACAAAGTGATTCTGCGCGACAAAGCTCAGCCGACCAAGGCCGGCGATACCGTCGGTGTTTATCACCATGATCCTGCCGTGCTGATGCTGCTGGCTCGTTACCTTGAAACGCGCAAGCTGACTTTGTCAGACGTCAAAGTGGTTGAATACGATCCTGAAGCGCTCACCGGTCACTTCATTACTGGGAATTTTTCCACCATTATATCCTACGAACCTTATTCGCTCCAAGCTGAGCAAGACGGTGGAGCGGTCGTCGCCACCTCTGCCACGTATCCAGGTTGTATGCCAGAAGGTTTGGGTGGCCGTAGTGAAGCCATCGCCGCAATTCCCAAAGAAGACCTCAAGAAGATCATGGAAGGCTGGCTCGAAGCCGTGCGTTGGAGTCAAGATCCGGCGAACTGGGCTGAATACTGCAAAATCGTCAATGCCCACACCTTTGCCGAACCAACGCCCTTCGACGATGCTGCCATCAAACACATGCTGACGAATGTCCGCATCCATGACCCCAAAACACTCAGTGCACGTAATGCCACCGGCGCCAGTCTGTTCAAACATGTCGATGAGACGCGCGAGGTCCTGAGCAAAGCCGGGATGCTGAAGAGCGAGTTCTCTGCCAAAACGTTAATCGACACCAGCGTCTTGTTGGAAGTTCTGCAAGGCGAAGCCAAAGCATCTTTATCCGCGAGCGAAAAGTAATCACGCCATGTCCTTACGCTCTCACCGAGTCACGCCCGTGACGGAGCGCTGTCCATGAAAAGTCTGGTTGTCGACGACGAGTTCGTGCCACGAATGGTCCTTCAACGCATTCTTCAGGCGTATGGCCCATGTGACGCCGCGTCCAACATCGCAGAAGCATTGATGGCCATGCGGCATGCGCTCGAAGTGAAAGAACCTTATCAATTGATCTGCCTCGACATTGAAATGCCTGACGGCTCTGGCCAAGATTTACTGCAAGAAATCCGCCGTTTGGAAGCGGCGGCGTCAACCATCTCTGACGAAATTCAGTCTCGAGTGCTGATGACCTCAAGCCGTAGTGAAGCCGAACAGGTCAAGAACGCTTTTCACAACGGAGCCAATGGCTTCTTAGTTAAACCCGTCGATCTTGAGCGGCTGAAGAAAAAGTTACGCGAATTATCACTGATCAGCGACGCAAGTTAATCCTTACGCCCAACGCATCTCGCCTCAATTCCCGGTCTTCAAGAAGTCTGATACGGATCCACGTCAACCGCCATATGCACAGCAGCATGACGTTTGAGTCCCCCTGCCGCATCAATGCGATCGAGGAACGCCTGCGCTGCGCCACGGCTGCCGGCTTTAATTAATGCATGCCAGCGATGTTGATTTTTTGAGAACGCAACCGCCGCAGGATTCGGTCCAAGAACAACGCACCCCTGCGCGACTTCATTCAAAATTTGACCATGAGCCGTTGCGACCAATTGCACTTTTGCCGCTGATTCACCGTGCCACATAAAACGGATCAGGCCCGCATATGGCGGATAACCGTACTGTTGACGTAGGGCGAGTTCGGCGTCGACGAAGGTTTTCGGACGATGGTCGACCGCGCAACGCAGCGCTGGCGCTTCGGTATCGAACGCTTGCACCACCACCGTGCCTGGACGTTCTCCGCGACCAGCGCGGCCAGCGACTTGGGCAACCAATTGAAAGGTTCGCTCTGCCGCGCGAAAATCTGGCAGCGATAGCCCGCGATCGGCAGCGACAATGCCGACCAACGTAACACGCGGAAAATCCAGGCCTTTTGCCACCATTTGCGTGCCGACCAAACAATCAGCCGCACCATTGCCGAAAGCTTGAAATAACTTTGCGTGACCTTGACGCTCAGCCACGGTGTCGGCGTCGACCCGCAATACCGTCAAGCCGGGAACGTCCGCCGCCAATTGGGTTGCCAATTGTTCGGTGCCCAAACCAAAAGTCGACAACGTGGCCTGACTACATGATGGACAGGTGCGCGGGAGCGGTCCTTCGTTACCACAATAATGACACTTCACCTTCGCTGCTGCGCGATGATACGTCAGGCTGATGTCGCAATGTTTACAGGTCAACGTCGTGCCACAGGACTGACAGCTGATCACCGGGCTCCAGCCGCGACGGTTCAGCAGCACGATCGCCTGTTCACCGGCGTCCTTTACTTGCTTTAGGCGCGTTAACAGCTCGCGGCAAATCGTCGCACTGCGGCGCTGCGCATGGCATTCTTCGCGCATATCGACCAAAATGGGCGCGGGTAATTTACCGCCCAGCGGGCGGTTTTTCAGCGACAAGACCTGATAGCGACCCTGACGTGCATTATGAATACTTTCCATCGATGGCGTCGCGCTACCAAGCAACACCGGAATGCCAAGTTGACCGGCGTACACGATCGCCAAATCACGGGCGTGATAACGCGGCACGCTTTCTTGTTTGTACGATTGCTCGTGTTCTTCGTCGACAATGATCAGCCCTGGCGCAGGAAACGGCGCAAACAACGCCGAGCGCGTGCCGACCACCAAATCGATTTCTCCAGCGGCGACGCGACGCCATTGCTCCGCCCGTTCGCCATCGGTGAAACCACTGTGCAACACCGCGACTCGTTCAAAACGATTCCGCACACGGGCCGCCAACTGCGGCGTCAGCGCGATCTCTGGCAAAAGAAACAACACCTGCCGACCGGCGGCAATGACCTGCGCGGCAAGCTCCAAATAGACCAGCGTCTTGCCCGATCCGGTAACGCCGTGCAGCAAGAACGGCTGCGAAACGCCTTTGACAAGGGCGGTCTTAACGATGTCGATCGCAATCTGCTGTTCACCCGTCAGCGGATGATGCTCTTGCCGTGCGCTGAGTCGTAACTCGCGAATTTGCTGATCTTCACTGATGGTAAGTGCACCCACCGCCGCCAACTTTTCCAACGTCGCGCGCGTGGTCGCCGCCGCGCGACAAGCCTCGCTCAACAACACCGGATCGGCGGGTAAAGCGTCGTAGACCATTTGCTGACGTTTGTTCAACGGCTTCGTCAGCGTGCTGACGAAACCTACGGTTTTCGCAACGATAACTTGACGTTCCGGAGCAGCCCCCTCACGCACTGGCGCGGGTACGGCTCCGGCAAGAAATTCGCCCATCGAGCAGCGATAATAGCGCGCGCCCCATTGAATCAGCCGCAGCAGATGTGGCGGCAAAGTGACTTCCGGTTGATGGCCAACGATATCACGCGTGACGTAATCGCTTGATGGCTGACGGCGTTCCAACGACACCACAAAACCACGCAGTCGTCGCGGACCAAACGGCACGCTGACGCAATCGCCAGGGCGAATCGCTGCCGCCAGCTCTGGCGGAACCAAATAACTATAACTGTCCCGCCCTGGACAATCGATGGCAACATCAGCGATCAGCGGCAGGTCGGTCACGGGCGGGAGATTCACCCACCTCTGGCGGATTCAAGCACAGGACCGCTGTGCCGCGACGCCGTACGTCCACGCTGCGGAAGTGATAGAAACGTGCCGCATCTTTTTGGGGATTGTGCTGCTCAGCATCGCGCTGAGCGGATGCGGCAATGCACGCGCGACCGACGGCACGCCAGCCGTTCCCTCAACGCCCCCAACCGTACCGCCAGCAGAGCGTCAACACGCCTGCCCGGTCTGTGGCCAAATGGTTCCAGCAGATGCGAAATACTGCCTGCGTTGCGGGTCACGACTGCCTTGAGTGGGCTCCTTGTCATTCACGGGTGGATTCTTTCATACCGATGGACCGTGGATTACGCCGTTCAGGGAAAATTGAACAAGAGAAACGGAGGAACGGAGGAAGAAAAAATGCAGCGGAATAGCGGCAAGACAAAGAAAAGAAAATGATGACATCCTGGCTTTCCTCCGTTCCTCCGTTCCTCTTGTTCAATCAAGTGGTTGGTTGTTCAGTGACTTCAGGATTTTTTTACCTGAGATGACGCAGAGTTCATAATTGGCTCTGTGTTAACCGCTGTCGGTGATGATCAAGCGACGGGAATTACCCGAGAGCGAAGCCACGTTCGATGGTCCACCACAGCGCTATCAACGCGATCGCTGAGCTGGCAGGGTAAATTACCACGCGGGTGTACCACGGCCGCCGCCACATCCACACCGTCACCAAGGCACAGACCGCAACCACGAATAGCTGTCCGATTTCAATGCCGATGTTGAGCAGCAATAATGGACGAAAGAAATCCCCTGGCGGTAAATGCAACGAGCTAAAAGAACCAGCAAAACCGAGGCCGTGGACTAAGCCGAATAAAAAAACTAGCATCCAACGCCAGGGTTTCACTTCGCGCATAAATAAATTCTCAACCGCCATCACCACGATGGACGCAGCGATCAGGGTTTCGACCAAACGCGACGGCAGCAAAACCCAGCCGGCCATCGCCAGCCCCAAAGTCACCGAATGGGCCAGAGTGAAAGCCGTTATTTGAATCAGCAACGGTTTCAGTTTGGGTGACAGCAGAAATAAGCAGACCACAAACAAAATGTGATCGAGACCTTCGGGAACGATGTGGCCAAAACCGAGCGTCAGCAGATCCCACATGTGCATGCCGGAAGTATCTTGTGCAACATGGGCATCTGCGGGTGACACGTGTGCTGGTATTGAGTTCGGCTTTCCATCGCCATCAACGACCGCCAAAGGATCGGTTGGCTTTGCTGGTGTCACGATCGCTGGCTGACCGCCCAAGGTAAAGACCGCTGATTTGCCAAGATTCACAAATTGAGACTTGGTTTTATCGCCTTGATGGAGGCTCGCCTGGATCACGCCGCTGCCGACCACGTCAATCAACAATGGGAATTCAATCTCAAAGGTCGTGGTATTTCCGGGTAAGGTCCACTCCAGTAGAAATAGCAAACGATCCGGCAAGATCTCCAACACCGGCTCCCCAGGTTTTGGTGGGTTGGTCAGGTCAGGAATATAACCCAAGCAATCACCAGACATATTCACGCCATTTACTTTCAATCGCACATTCGCCGCCAGATACGCGCGCAGCTTCGTGGATTCAGCGATCATGCGACTATGAGTCAGACCCGCACCCAACGTGACCGATTTACCCTCAATAATGGCGATCACATCCAGCAGCTGTAAACCCAAAGTCATCGTCAGGTCGTCGCCGTCCTGCATCATATCAACGGTCAGCGTGGTGAACGTATGCGCCTGCAA
>JANMYZ010000351.1:0-12822 GCA_031382605.1 Planctomycetota bacterium
GCAAGAAATAGGACGTCCCAGCGAGGTAAAACGTTCCCAAAAAAAAAGCCCTTCGACATAGCTGTAGAAGGGCTTTTTTACTGGTCTGACCGACAGGCTTTGAACCTGCGACTTCTGCGTCCCAAACGCAGCGCTCTAGCCAAGCTGAGCTACGGTCCGTTGTGAGGGGCGTAGTGTTGCAAGCACTTGCTCGCCGTCCAGTACCAGAAATGGGTTGGGCTGGGAAGGTCTGGGTGAGGGGGCCGAGGTAGAGCAGTGGGGCTGGAATCGGGTTGCTAGCAAGGCTTTGGGTTGCGCCTTGTGGGCTAGTCGGCGGCTCAGGTTCGGGCTGTGCTTGGTGCGCGCGATTGCACGGTAAACGCCGTACAATGCTGGCGATAATGATGTCCGAAAATGGGTTCGACGAGGTATCTTCTGGGCAGGAGAATCAGGCTCGCACACCTCGTCATCGAGGGCATTCGCTGAACGGATTCTCGGCTGATTCTGTTGAGCCATTTCCCCGCTATCGGGGCACACGCGCTGGTAATTGGTTGGCTGGTGGCTCGTTCCACCACGGCTGACCATGGAGCGATGGGCCATGTTACAGGGGCTAACCACTTCCGGATTTCTGGCCGCGATGCTGATGCTCGCAGGTTGTGCCCGCTATCGGCCTGAGCCACTTCGTCCTGCGGTTGAGTTACGCACGCTCAGGGAACGAACCGCTGAAATGACGATGCCGAAAAGCATCAACGCGGTTGGTGGGCAGAGCGCCGACTATCATCCTGAAGATGGTTTGAATGAGGCGGAGCTGGTGATGGCCGCACTGGCGTTTAATCCTGCGCTGCGTGAAAAACGTTATGAAATATCGCGCATGAACGGGCTTGATGTTTTGGGCATGGTGCGTTTCAAGCCTGAATTACAGGTCAACGTGGATCGTGCGACGGTCGGCGTGGCGACTGATAGCGATATGCTTTATACGCTGTTAATTCCAGCTCTTCGTCAGGCGTGGCGTGACGACGATGCGGCTCGGCGAGAACAGTCGCGCGCAGAAATGATGGCGGCCGAAGCGCAGGTGGTGGTCGCCGTGCGGCGTGCCCACGTGGCGGTGCTGGTCGCAGGGGAACAAGTCGAGTGGTCGCGCGGTCGCGTCGATCATCGGCGTCAGGTGTTGGACGGCATCGAAGCGAATCAACGATCGTCGTCGCTGGATCGGGCACTCGCATCGTTGGCGTGGCAGCGCGCACTTGCTGATGCGCGACGAACGGACGGTGCCCTTGCTGATGCGCGGCGGGTCCTCAATCGTTTGGTCGGTTTCGATCCGCAGGTGGAGGTGATGTTGAGTGAGCAAGGACGCTCGTTGGTCGGTCCGCAAATGAAGTCGATCGCCAATGAAGATTTGGATCACCAGCTGTTGTCTGGGCGCTGGGAATTGAAAGCGCTGGAGGCGTCGTACCAGCGGGCAGAGTTCACCTATAGTCAGGCGGTCATGGGCCAATTGCCCAAATTGCGCCTGGCACCGGCGGTGACGTACGATCGCGAGGAAGGCACGTCGCTCAAGTTTGGCGCCTCAGTGCGTATTCCCTGGCCCGATAATGCGGCTGAAAAAGCGGAAGATGCCTTCATCAATCGCACCCGTGCTCGTGCGATTTATGTTGAAAAACTCCATGCTTTGCGCGCTGAAGCGCATGCCGCCAACGCTCACCTCGCGCGGGCTTGGACGGATTTAGCAGCGTTGGAAAATATCCGTGTCGCAACCGACGCAGCGTTGGCAGAAGCCGCCGCGCGGCGGACGGCCGGGGAATTGAGTCTGTCCGATTATTTGCCGTTGGTGGAGCGCGGCGAATACCTGACCCACGCATGGCTGGATGCTGCCAGTGAATATCGGTTGGCGAATATTGAGTTGGATCACGCCATTGGCCGACTGAATCGCACCAAAGATCCCTAGGCGGGCATGACGGCGGGCATAGAGGCGGGCATAAAGGCGGGCATAGATGCCGAGTTGATCCCGCTTGTTAGCATCCGCGCCCATGACACGCTAAGCTCAACCGCCCAAACCCGATCGCAAGGTCACCACGCTGCGTCTGCAGGAAATGAAAGTCGCAAAGGAGAAGATCTCCGCACTGACTGCGTACGATTTTCTGACCGCGCGGTTGCTCGATCAAGCTGGCATTGATGTCATCTTAGTTGGCGATTCGGCGAGCATGGTTTTCGCCGGTAACGACACCACGGTGCCGATGAAAATGGATGAAATGTTGTACCATGTGCGCGTGGTGACTCGCGCGGTGAAACGCGCGTTAGTGGTCGCGGACATGCCGTTTATGTCGTACCGCAAAAGCGCCGAAGAAGCGCTTGGTAATGCTGCGCGCTTGATGCAGGACGGCATGGCTGAAGCCGTGAAGATGGAGGGCGGTCGCTCGCTCGCGCCGATTGTCGAACGCGTGGTTGACGCAGGAATCCCGGTGATGGGCCACGTTGGCCTGCAGCCGCAATCGATTCATACCTACGGCACGTACAAAACGCGCGGTATGGACGAACTGGAAGCTGAAAAAATCATTGATGCGGCGCGCGCTTTTGAGTCCGCTGGCGCGTTCGCGGTGGTGATTGAAAAAGTGCCGATGGATTTAGCGCGACGCATCACCGAAATGTTAAAAATTCCCACCATCGGCATCGGCGCGGGTGGCAATTGCGATGGCCAAATTCTGGTCACGCCAGACATGCTCGGCATGAACACCCAGTTTCACCCACGCTTCGTGCGCAAATATGCCAAGTTGTCGGAAGAAATGGTCAAAGCCTTCACTCATTATCACCACGATGTGAAGGGTAAGAAATTCCCAACAGAGGCGGAAAGCTATTAGTTACAAGGGCTTGTCCTTGGTTGAAAGATCAACCGGACATGCCGAAGAGGTGCCCGTAGACGGTGGCGAAAATTCAGTGTAAGTAAGTCCTGAATGTTTGCCTCGCAGGAACGTGCTCATCCATAAAAGGAAACAAAGTATGCGTTGTTTAGTAGTCGATGACGATGAAATCTGTCGCAAGTTCATCATTAAAGTGATGGAACGCATTAGTCATTGCGATGTTGCGATGACCGGCAAGGAAGCCATTGAGATGGTCACGAAATCGTTCGTGAATGGCGATCTCTACGATGTCATTTTTCTCGATATCATGATGCCAGTAATGGACGGTAAGCAGGCATTGACCGCCATCCGAATGCTTGAGCGCCGAGCTGGTTTGCAGGATGGATGGGGCTCTAAAATTGTCATGACCACCGCCATGGGCGACTACGATACCGTGCGCCAATCCTTTCATAATCAGTGCGACGGCTATTTGGTGAAACCGCTGAGCATTTCTCGCATGGAAGCGCTGCTGCGTAATCTCAAAGTGCTCAGCGCCAATGTTTCGCTGCGCCGTAACGACGATAGCGAAAGCGCTATTGAAACCGTGCGCATTGAGCATGGAAAAACGCGTCGGCCGGTGGTGCCGCACACGGGTGAGGGCACTCCTCCAGCGTGAGGCGTGTTATTTCAAAGTATTGGGTAGACGGAAAAGCAGCTGAGCATTGCGCGTCGTCCAGGCGGCGACGTCTTCAACGCGTTGACCGCGTATTTCCGCGATCAATTGCAGGGAATGCGCCACCATGCCAGGCTCACAGCGTTTTCCGCGATGTGGCATTGGCGCTAAGTACGGCGCATCGGTTTCGACTAACAAACGATCGTTGGGCACGATGGCTGCGGCGGCCCGCAAAGCGTCGTTGGCTTTGAAGGTCACCATGCCGTTGAAACTCAAGTGCCATCCCAGGTCAAGGAATGCGCGCGCATCGTCAGCGGTGCCAGTGAAACTGTGGATAACGCCGCGATTTTTCGGGTTTCGTCGTAGCACGCGGAGCACATCCGGATGCGCATCACGTGAGTGAATAATGATGGGCAAATCATAACGTACGGCGAGGTCGAGCTGAATTTCAAAATGGCGAATTTGTACGTCGTGGGGTAACAGCTGGTGGTGATATTCCAGGCCGATTTCGCCGAGGGCGCAGAACTTTTTGCTCGCGAGCAAGGCCTCAAGCTTGGCGAGTTCTTGCGCGAAATGTTCTCCTGCCGCATGGCAGGAAAAGGGATCAAGACCGGCAGCGCAGAAAACGTAGCCCGGATGGCGCGCGGCAATCGTCAAACCGCGTTCGGCGTCAAGGACGCTAGTGCCGATGGTGATCACCCGCGTAAGTCCGGCTTCTTTCGCCCGCGAAATAACCGCATCGAGGTCGGTGTGAAAACGTTCATGCGTGAGATGGCAGTGAGTGTCGATCAGCGCGGGTAGCATGGCGCGCAGCATGGTCTTTTGCGTGGCCGACCAAGTGGCGTTTTATATTAATTGGTCGGGCATCGGCAGATCGATTTATATGGTGGTGCCGCGACTCAAAATCTACGTCTCAATTTCCTACGTCGTTCTTTAAATTGTCGTGCTCGTCGCGTTTCATGCTTGTCGCGACGTCAAACCTCTTCAGCGTTTTCCCGCCGCAATCAGCAGTGTTTCGCCGAGGGTTGCGGGGCTTTCAGCAATGAACACGCCAGCTTTGCGCATGGCGGCGAATTTCGCTTCGGCGGTGCCAGTGTTGCCGCTGACGATGGCGCCAGCGTGGCCCATGCGTTTGCCCTTGGGCGCGCGCGATCCAGCGATGAAACCGACGACTGGTTTGGTAACGTGGGCGCGGATGTAATCACAGGCTTTTTCTTCGGAGTCGCCGCCGATTTCGCCGATCATGATGATGTATTTGGTTTCGTCATCGTTTTGGAAGAGTTCCAAAGCATCGATGAAATCGGTACCTTTGATCGGATCGCCGCCGATGCCGATGCAGGTCGATTGGCCAAGGCCAGCGCCGGTGGATTGAAAGACCGCTTCGTAGGTCAAAGTGCCGGAACGGCTGACAATACCGGTCGATCCACGTTTATGAATGTAACCAGGCATGATGCCGATTTTGCATTCGCCAGGCGTAATCACGCCGGGGCAGTTCGGACCAACTAAGCGTGACGACGAATTCGCCAATTTCTTTTTCACGATGTACATGTCGCGCGCGGGGATGCCTTCGGTGATCGCGACGATCAGCGGGACGCCAGCATCGATCGCTTCGCAGATGGCATCGGCAGCACCCGGAGGCGGCACGAAAATCATCGAAGCCGTTGCGCCGCCTTGTTTCACCGCTTCAGCGACGGTATTCCACACCGGGAAATTTTTGCCGTTCTCGGCCGTCCAGGTTTGGCCACCTTTGCCTGGGGTCACGCCGCCAGCGAAGTTGGTACCGTAGTTGATCGCGCCGTTGGAGTGGAACGTGCCCACTTTTCCGGTGATGCCCTGGCAGATGAGGCGGGTCTTTTTATTGACGAGAACTGACATATTTCGTTCGCTTTGCGTTCAGAGTGCGGGGTGCAACGTGCGGTGATAAGACCGACACGATCATCAGCGGCGCTTGGCCTTGCCAGCCTTAGCTTTTACTTTCGGAGCGACTTTTTTCGCCGGCTTGGCTTTGACTGCTTTCGCTGGCTTGGCTTTAGCCTTCGCGACTTTCTTCGCTTTCACGGGCGATTTCTTCGCTTTTCCCTTAGGGATGTAAGCGATAGCAGCCGGTGCTGCTAAAGCTGGGCGTGGTGCCAAGCCTTTGGCTTTGCGATATTCAGCAGCAGCCTTGGCCGCTTTCATGCAGCCATCTTTGAGATCGTCAGCCGCGATCACGGTAAGACCGGATTCGGCGAGGATCTTTTTACCTTCTTTGACGTTGGTGCCTTCTAAGCGCACGACCAACGGACGATCAAGGCCGACTTCTTTCACTGCGGTGAGCACACCATTGGCGATGGTGTCGCACTTCATGATGCCACCGAAGATGTTGACCAAAATCGCTTCGACCGATTGATCTTTGAGAATGATTTTGAACGCGGTGGTGACTTTTTCTGCCGTGGCGCCGCCGCCGACGTCCAGGAAGTTAGCGGGAAATGCACCTTGGGCGGCGCCGTATTGCGCGATCGCGTCCATGGTGGCCATCGCCAAACCAGCGCCATTGACCATGCAGCCGATGTTTCCACCCAACTTGACGAAGGCCATGTCGTGGCTCTTCGCTTCCAGTTCGGCGGGATCTTCTTCGTTCGGATCAAGCATCGCGGCGATGTCGGCATGACGGAATAGTGCGTTGTCATCAAACGACATTTTGCAGTCGAGCGCGACCACTTCGTCTTTGACCGTCACCACCAACGGGTTGACTTCTAACATGTCGGCGTCGGTTTCGATAAAACATTTGGCCAGCGCCTGAGCGGTCTTGACGAACGGACCAATTTGCGCCGGGGTCAAACCAATTTCAAAACCAAAGCTGCGCGCTTGCCAAGCACCCAGGCCGAAGTGCGGATCAAAATGGGCTTTGAGAATTTTTTCAGGATGAGCGTGAGCGACTTCTTCAATATCCATGCCGCCTTCGCTGCTGACGATCAGCACGGGGGCAGCAGCAGCGCGGTCGAGCAGAATCGAGAAATACAATTCTTTGGCGATCTGGCAGCCGTCTTCGACGTACAGCGTCTTGACCTGCTTGCAGCCATCGCCGGTCTGAATGGTTTTCAGGTAGTTGCCGAGCAGCTTGCTCGCCATCTCACGCGCGGCTTCGGGTGACTTCACCACTTTGACGCCGCCGTCCATAACTTTTTTGGTCATTGCTTCGTCGGCGAAGACCGTGCCTTTGCCGCGTCCGCCAGCGTGAATCTGCGATTTCACCACCACGACGGGGGAGCCTAATTCGCGAGCGGCGGCCTCCGCCTGATCGACCGTGGTGCAGGCAATTCCCCGCAGAACGGGCACGCCGTGCGTGCGAAAGAGCTGTTTGCCTTGGTATTCGTGGATTTTCATCGCTTCCTCATTCAGAGGCGCGCACGTTGTAGGCGCTCCGTGATCATGCAACGGTCAAGACTCGCAGCATGCCGTCCATGCGTCGGTAGGTGGTTGACTCATGTGTTTCAGGAGCAGGCAAGCCTTCACGCCCAGGTGCTTGGTCCGTTCTTCCTCTCCGACATAGTTCGCCAATGGTCAGCATCATCGTCCCCATTTCCGCCACCAACGCCGAAGGCGTTATTAATCTGTCGCGCTCTGCGAAAGCCGGTGGCGCGGACTTGGTGGAAGTTCGTCTGGATACCTGCGTGAAACTGGGCGCTCACCCGCAAGAAATAGTGACGGCGCTGCCGAAGTTGGCCTTGCCAGCGATCTTGACCATTCGGCATTCGTCTGAAAATGGCGATTGGGAAGTGAGCGACATTGATCGGGTACGATTGTTCAATCAGGCAGCCGTTCTTGGCGTTGCGTGGATCGATGTCGAGCTGGCTCAATGGTCCGCGCTGACCTCTGCTGGTTTGGTACGTCCGCCCACCACTAAATTGATTCTGAGTTATCACGACTTCGATGGCATGGGGCAGGATTTGGTCGGGCGCATTCGCGCGATGAAGCAGGCTGGCGCGGAGGTATCAAAAATTGCGGTGTGCCCAAGCGATGCTGCGGATTTGGCGATCATTCGCGATATTTATCAAACGACCAAAGGTCCACTGATGGTTATTGGCATGGGCGAGCACGGCTTGCCCTCGCGCTTACTGGCTGGTGCGTGGGGCGCGGCGATGACCTTCGCCCGCTTGGATGGCGATGTCGGATCGGCACCTGGGCAACCGACGGTCAGCGAATTGCTCACGCTCTATCGCGTCAAACAGCAAAACGCGCAGACCAAGATCTATGGCGTGGTCGGCAGTCCGGTCAGCCATTCGCTCAGCCCGTTGATTCACAACAGTGCTTTTAGCCACCATAAATTAAATGCGGTCTACGTGCCATTTCGTGTCGAAGACGTCGTTGGATTCTGGCGCACGTGTGGCGAATGGATTGAAGGATTATCGATCACGATTCCTCACAAAACGGCGTTGATCGGTCAGATGCATACCATCGAGGATCTCGCCAAACGCATTGGTGCGATCAATACGATTTATCGTGACCGCGATTTGAAACCAGTTGGCGCAAACACCGATGCCTTGGCGGTGATTTCATGTGTCGAAGAACAAGTTTGCACGTTGAAAGATCGCCGCGTGCTGGTGCTGGGTGCTGGTGGAGTTGCCCGCGCCATCGGCGTGACGTTAAAAGAACGCGGCGCGCGCGTCATCATTGCCAATCGCACCGCCGACAAGGCGAAAGAATTGGCCAGCGAAATCGGCGTCGACTTCATGACTTTAGATCAAGCGTTGTTGGTCGAGTTCGACGTGTTGGTCAACGGCACGTCAGCCGGCATGGGTAAACCCGAAGAAACGCCATGGCCAACTGAATATCACCGTGAAGGCAGCGTGGTCTTCGACACGGTTTATCATCCGCTCGAAACTAAATTGCTGCGCGATGCTCAGCGCGCAGGCGCACGAACCGTCGGTGGCTTAGAAATGCTCATTCGCCAAGCGCTGGGTCAGTACCAGCGCTGGACCGGCCGAGAAGCCCCGCAGCACCTGATGTATCGCGCCTGTTTAGATCGGCTGGGCGCAACGCGTATGGGGTAAGTAGATTGAGCTGGTACGTCATAAGCGGCTAAATAAAGAGTTATTTTGCGTGTGCCACATTCAACGAAATGAGTATGACTCGTGGTATTTAGTAATTTTTGAGTGATCTACCATGCCGCAACAGGTTTCAGCTCAGCGCATTTCGGTCGAGCAAGATAGGTCTTTCCGTTCGATTTACGGGTCGCTGCGTATCAGTAAGCTAAGTCAGTACCATATTCACGTTTTAGGGGGCCTCATGTCGCACTCTTTCCATTATTCTTTTTACCAATCTTTTCATTACCTTTTTTATCGCACTTATCGCTCGTCAATCGTTGCGCTTTTCATGATGGTAGGGTTAGCGACAGCGGCTGATCTGCGGCCGGGTGAGCGCTCGGCGTTGGATGCATTTGATCGTGAGCTCGGCGCACATGCCTTGGCCGCTCGTGGTGGGAAGGCCGTCGCTGATTCTCAGGGCATGGTTAAGGCCGCGCGTGATCGTCATGCAGTGATGCGCCGTTTGGTGCGTGAAGATCCACAGCAAGCAGTTGCTTTGGCACTTGATCGGGTTCGTCGCAATTTAGTGCCAGCAGTTGCACGCGGTGAATTAGAACAAGAAGTCAGTGCGATGGGCACGTTGGAAGTTTTGGTTGCTCGTCCAGTTGATTCGACGCAAAAACCGATCGTCAAACGTCAGGCTGTCGTTAACGGACAGCGCTACGATGTCGCGACTTGGGGCGGCGGTTTGCAAGATATCAGCGCGACAAAACGCAGCTTGCATGGCGTGGTCGTTGATGGCGTTCTGGCGTTGATGCCAGGGCGTTTGCGGGTGCTCAAGCCCGGCGAACCGACGTTGTTAGGAAAACGTCTTGATGATCAGCGTTGTTCAGTTTCGGGAAAATTAGCGGGAAAAAATCAAGAGTCAGACGATGGTCTTGAAGATGTGGTGGTCGAGAGTGGTGATGCCGTTCACGTTTTATGTCAGGGTGGGCATGTTGCTCATTTGGGTGATCAGATAGCCGCTGCGGAAACGGGATCAGCGAAGCTTGCGAGTTCATGGACCGTGGGCGCCAAAACGGTGCTGTATTCGATCGCTCGTTGCGCCGACGAAACGGCGTTCCCCGAAACGACTACGGTGGCGGATGGAATCATGACCGCTGTGGCAGCGCGGTATTCAGCGCAATCATGGGGGCAAACCACCATGACCTATAAAATTATTGAGATCGTTTTGCCGAAGACGAAAGCTGAATACATCGCGCTATCGAATGGTGATTTTACCTTGCTTGCTGACGCTCGGGCTGCCGCCATCGCCTTGGATCCGTCAAATAATTTAGATAACTGGAGCTTTGACTGCGTTCGATTTACCCCGTTGTGGGGTTGGGGTGGACAAGGATACGTCGCCTGGAAGGGTACTTGGCTGCAATATAGCTCGATTGGTACCGCCGTTCATGAATTGGGTCACAATTACGGACTGATGCATGCAAACTTTTGGAACACCAACGAAACCAGCGTTATCGGGGCCGGATCAAATGGAGAGTATGGTGATCCGTATTCAGAAATGGGCGGTGACGGCCAGTTTTCTGCGTTCGAAAAATGGCGTCTGGATTGGATCGCCACCGCAAACACGAAAATCATTACGACCAGTGGAACGTACCGTGTTCATACCAGCGATAGCGCAACGGCTCCATCAGAATCCGCGATGTATGCCTTACGAATTACCAAAGACAGCCAGCGTGATTACTGGATTTCTCACCGGCGCGAATTTAGTAATGCTTGGAATCTTGATGGTGTTCATCTGCACTGGGATCCGTGGTTCTTTCCTACTCCAGGTGTAGCCGATGAGGACAGTCCAACACAATCAAATGGCGGTGGACAGCTACTCGATGCCACTCCTGGAACGGCGCAGGGAAAAAACGATGCTGCACTTGTTCGTGGTCGTACTTTCGCCGACCCGGCAGCGAATATCTACATCACGCCAATGACGCTGAATACCGGAACTACTCCGGTGTCGATGGATGTCGTCGTAAACATCGGTCCTTTCCCATCGAATCGCAATCCGATCGTGTCTATAGCGGCAAGTTCCACCGGTGTGGCTACTGGGGCCACGGTATCGTTTACCGCGACAGCCAGTGACCCAGACGGAGATCCCTTGGCCGTTTATTGGGATATGGCCGATAATACGTGGGCCTCGAATACCCTGACTCCGACGAAATCGTGGAGCACCGCCAAGGTTTATCCGGTGCGCGTGACGGTCAGCGACATGAAAGGTGGAACAGCCAGCGCGACGGTTTTGGTGACGGTCGGTACGGTTTCGAAGTTTATGATTTCAGGTGCGGTGCTCACTTCTGGTGGAGCAGGCGTCGAAGGCGTGCGTGTTCATTACGGAAGTACGACCGGATCCGTGTGGACCAACAGCGATGGAACGTACACGCTGCCAAACCTGACGGCAGCGAGTTACACCGTTTCTGCGCAGAAAGATGGCGCCTCTTTCGCTGCTGGTTTCACCAACCCCGTTACCGTTAGTCCAAATGCCACCGGAAAAAACTTCACCCAGGGCAACCTGGCGCCAACCGTAGCGACGGCTGCTGCCGCCAATTTGGCCACGGTTGCTACGACCACGACGACGCTGTCGGTGCTGGGCGCTGATGATGGTGGCGAAGCCTCGCTGACCTACACCTGGGCGGTAACGGGAACTCCGCCAGCGGCAGTGACCTATTCAGCTAATGGCACCAACGCGGCAAGAATCAGCGTGGCGACTTTTACCAAAGCCGGGGTCTATCCATTTGCGGTAACCATTGCTGATTTGTCCGGCTTGACGGTTACCAGCGCCGTGACGGTGACGGTGAATCAGACCAATACCACGGTGGTCGTTTCGCCAACGACTCCGATCGTTCACGTGGGATCAACACAAACCTTCACCGCGATCAGCAAGGATCAATTCGGTACGACATTGAGCGCTCAGCCAACGTTCAGTTGGAGTGTGTCCGGTGGTAAAACGATTTCCTCTGGCGGCGTTGTTTCTGCCATAACGACCGCAGGGGGACCGTACACCGTCACGGCTTCAAGCGGAGGCAAGAGCGGAACGACCACCTTCACCGTGATCAACGATACGCCGACCATTTCGGCCATCGCTGATCAAGCGGTAGCAGTAAGTACCGCCACCAGCGCCATTCCATTTACTATCGGTGACACGGAAACGGCAGCAGCATCGTTGACGCTGACCAAGGCTTCGTCGGACACCGCGTTGGTGCCAACGGCGAACATCGTGCTGGGTGGCAGTGGCGCCAATCGCACCGTAACCGTGACTCCGCTCACCGGTCAAACCGGAATTGTGACGATAACCCTGACCGTAAAAGACGCACAAAACGTGGTTGCCACTGAGGTTTTCGCCGTCTATATCGGCGTTTCACCACCAAGCGGCAGTAGCGATGGCGGCGGTGGCGGCGGCGGCGGAAAATGCGGATTAGGCGCCGGACTGAGCGCATTCTTGCTGGCGATGATCGGACTCATGCTCCAACGGTCCCAGCGGCGGCAGGGCTGAGATCTATTTTCTTTCGCAACCTGACCCGCCATGCCACATCCCGCTGAACAATTCCGTGCGCCGTCGTCAATCCAGAGCGGCACGCCGCTGAAAGAATTATTAGATCGTCGATTGGTTGATCTGATCGCCGATGGTTTTGTTGAAGTCGTACCGAATTTTAACCGTCGTGGATTTGTGCGTGGAGCGAATAGCGGGCTGGACGATTTGGAGTTAATGCCGCGCGCGCAGCACATCGCTAACGCCATGGTCGCACATCTCGCTGCCGCCCCAGCCGAGGCAGCTCGCCAGCTGATCGCCAGCCTGGGACCAGAGTTATCCGTCACTAAGGGATACGGCCTGAAAGTATTTTTCTATTTGCCGCACACGGCATTCATTGCCAAGCATCTGGTCGCTGATTGGAACGCAGGGATGCAGGCCAATTATGAAATTACCAAACGCTTCTCTGGCGAATTTTCCATCCGTCCGTATCTGATGGCTGAACAAGAACGCACGCTCGCTCGCTTAGCCATCTGGGCCAAAGACGCGAATCACCACGTCCGACGGCTAGTCAGCGAAGGAACGCGGTCGCGCTTACCCTGGGCTGGTCGCCTGCCCGCGTTTATCCGTGATCCCGCGCCGGTCTTGCCGCTGCTGCATCAACTGATTGACGACTCGGAGTTGTATGTTCGCCGGTCCGTAGCGAATCACGTTGGTGATATTGCGAAGGATAATCCGCAGATCGCTTTTGATCTCTGCCATCAATGGCTGACTCAGCCGACTCGCGAGCGTTGCCAAGTGGTGCGCCAC
>JANMYZ010000358.1:0-3843 GCA_031382605.1 Planctomycetota bacterium
ACTTCCGAAGCATGGGCGGAAGCGCTCGGCTGGAATGATGGATTGATCCGTCTGGCGCATCCGCTGTCCAGCGAACAAACCGTGATGCGTCAAAGTTTGTTGCCGACCTTGTTGGAAGCACTTGCCCGCAATCACAAACACGCCGATGTCGCGGCCATCTACGAAGTTGGTAAACGCTATGGCGTCAGCGCCGGACGCGCCGACACCGCCCACGAACGCATCGTGGTGACGGGCGTTTGCTCGGTTGCCGGTGACGAATCACCGTTATTCGCCGCTCGCGATGCTGCCCTCGCATTGCTGCGCGGACTCGGTTATCAACCGCGTTTTGTCGCCCGCAAAGACGCCGACGCTGAATTGGCCGATGGACGCGCCGTCGATCTTTTCATCAATAAACTCGCCGTCGGTGCCGCTGGCCAATTCAGCGTCGGCGTCTTTACGGGCGACAAAACGCGGTTGATAACCGAGTCCGCGCAACAGGGCGAGGGCAGCATCGCGAGCGGCGAACAACGGTGATTCGTCACCAGCAATCGAGCAAACGCCAGTGACGACGATGCGCTCGTGGGCGGTGTCGCCGCGTCCGGCGCTGACGCCATAGCGTTTACCAACTTCGTAGATGGCCGCGACATCGGCATGTTTGTGATTACGGGCGAGCGCTTCCAACAAGGTCGGCAACAAACTTTGACGCATCACGGTTTGTTCGCTGGACAGCGGATGCGCCAGACGGATCAATCCATCATTCCAGCCGAGCGCTTCCGCCCATGCTTCGGAAGTAAATGCGTAGGTGGCGACTTCGTCCCAGCCGCTGGCGGACAGCACGCGGCGCGCGCGATGTTCAGCCTGACGCAAAATATTTACCGCTGGTGCTGCTGCTGGCAGGCGTGCCGTTTGCGGTTGGACGTGATGATAACCGTGCAGGCGGGCAATTTCTTCGACTAGATCGGCGGCTGAACCGACGTCTTTGCGGCGCCACCACGGAATCGCAACCAGATCACCATTGGCGGTGAAACCAAGGCGACTCAAGAGCTCGTGTTGTTGTTCGCTGGTCAGCGTCAAACTCGTTAGGCGAGCGAGATCACCCACCGGTAACGTGACTTGTTTCACCGGCGCATTCAGAACACCAGCACTGAAGCGATGGGTGACCACGGCGGTCGGGCATAATTCACGCAGTAACTGAATCGCGCGCGTAATCGCAGCAGGCGCCAGTTCGGGGTACAGACCTTTTTCAAAGCGCGCCGAACTATCAGTCGCGGTGCCGGTGCGTTGGCGTGATCGGCGAATGCGTGATGGCTGAAATGTTGCGGCTTCAAGCACGATCGTACGCGTGTCGTCGCGTACCATGCTGCCCTGACCGCCCATGATTCCGGCCAATGCTAAAGCGCGTTGCTCGTCAGCGATGACGACGTCGGCGGCAGTTAATTTATGTGCTTTGCCATCTAACGTGGTGAATGCTTCGCTGTCGTTCGCGTCGCGCACGACGATGCGATTTCCCTGAATTTCGCGGCGATCGAAGGCATGCATCGGCTCGCCAAGTTCGAGCATAACGAAGTTGGTCACGTCGACCAATAATCCAAGTGGACGAACGTTCATGCCATTGAGTAAATCCTGCATCCAGGTTGGCGATGGCGTATTCGTCACGCCGTCAACCACCGCGCCACAATACGTCGTGCAGCCGTCGCTGCGCAAATCCACTGTCCAACCATCGCCTTGTGCTTGCCACGTGGTGTCGGGAACGGCCGGTGGCGGCAGACCGAGAATCGCTGCGACTTCACGCGCCCAGCCCCATTGACCCCACAGATCAGGGCGATGGGTAATCGCGTGGTTTTCAATCAGCAAAACGGTGTCGCCGATATTCAGTGCGTCGGCCAATGGCATGCCCAGTTTGAGCGTGTCGCTCAACACCATGATGCCGTCATGCGAAGCGCCGAGGCCAAGTTCATCCTCGGCACAGAGCATGCCTTCACTTGGCTCGCCGCGAATTTTTGAGGCCTTGATGGTGACCAGCGTTGGTTTGCCTTCTTTGTCAGGCAACGTCAGTTTCGTTCCGATGGTGGCGACGGCGACGGTTTGGCCGACGGCAACATTGGGCGCGCCGCAGACCACCGACAGCGCGGCCGCCGCACCGATATCAACCGTCGTGCAGCGCAACCGATCAGCGCCTGGATGTTGGATGCAGGTCAGGACTTTGCCGACCACCACGCCATCAAGATTAGGACCCGAGCGTTCGACATCGGCTTCGAACTCGGCGAGGTGCAACGTCAGCTTGGCCTGCAGGTCGGCGACACTGACGCCAAGGTCTTGGCGGCCAAGGATACGTTTGATCCAACTGAGACTGACGCGCATGGAAACTCCAAACTCGGGAAAATGCGGGAGCGCGACAGATTCCGAGCATCGTTGGGGATGCAAGAGGGGGAGGTGAATGTCCTACGCCGTTGCTGTCCATTGCTGCCCGACGATTGCCACTGGTTCGGACGGTCGTTAGAAGCTTGCCGTGCCTGACGCGACTTTCGTCTCTGCTGATCCGATTTTTTGCTCAGAGCGTTTTAGCCTGATGCGCGAAACGTTTGCCACCAGCGATGGCGCGGTGGTGCGTCCGGTGATTCATCATCCCGGAGCAGTGGCGATATTGGCGCAGCCGGATCCCAGGTCGTTGGTGTTGGTGCGCCAGTATCGCTATCCCATTCGTCGTTGGACGCTGGAAATTCCCGCTGGCACGCGCGTGATTGGTGAAGCACCAGAAGTCACCGCTGCCCGTGAACTGCAAGAAGAAGCGGGTTACACCGCCACGCGCATCACTGAACTGACGCGGTTTTTTCCGGCGGTCGGGGTCAGCGACGAAGAAATGATTCTGTATCGCGCGGAGGGCTTGAGCGAGGTTCCCGCTGCGCCCGAACATGGCGAATTGGTCGCCCGCGAAGTGGTCAGCATCGATCGTCTGTCGGCGCTCGCCGCAAGCGGTGAACTCTGTGACGCAAAAACCTTAATTGCTTTGGCGATGATCGGCCTGCGACTGCCTGGAGCGCGTTTATGACGCCCGAACAGCACAAATCTTTGGAGGTCAGCCGCACCACCACTTTTTCCGAGTACGCCAAAGAAAAGGGTAAGCAGGTCGTGGGTGGCACCGGACGCGGAATTTTGGAGCGGGCCCAAGTCGCCGGGCGCGCGTTGTTGATGTTTTATCAAGCGCTGGGTTTCGTTTCGCAAGTTGGGCGCGCGCTGCCGATGTTGCTCAAGCAAATTGAATTTGTCGGTTTTGGTTCGTTGGTGGTGTTGTCGCTGATCTCGGGCCTGACCGGAATGATCATGGCCGTGCAGATGGGCGCGACGTTGCAAGATTACGGTGCGCTCAATCAGCTTGGTGGTTTGATCGGCGTGACTTTTGCGCGCGAACTGGGACCGATTTGGGCGGCGGTGATTATCCTTGCCCGCGTTGGGTCGGCGATGGCGGCGGAGCTTGGCACCATGGCGGTGAACGAAGAAGTCGATGCCTTGCGTTCGATGTCGATTGATCCCGTGCGCTTCTTAGTCATGCCGCGAATTTTGGCCTTGGTCATCACCATGCCGTTGCTGACCGCGATCGCGGATTTTGTCGGGATGTTGGGCGGCGCGCTGATTTCTCAGCCGACGTTTGGTTTGACGGTGTCATCGTTCTTTGATTCGGCGAAAGATATGCTGGTTTTTAGCGACGTTTTCGGCGGCTTAGTGAAGAGTGTGTTCTTTGCCTGCCTGATCGGAACCATCGCCTGCGATCAGGGACTCCACACCAGCGATGGCGCCGAAGGGGTTGGCAAATCGACGACCCGCACGGTGGTCTTGAGCGTCATCTTTGTGTTGTTGATGGACTTG
>JANMYZ010000375.1:0-4192 GCA_031382605.1 Planctomycetota bacterium
CCTATAAAAAAAACACGGCTCTGCGGCGTTTCGTGTGGGTTCAATCTCATGGGACAGCCAAAAGAAAAAAACGAACAGGAGGCGCGGAGACGCGGAGATCGGAGGAGGGGAAGATACCTGTCGGAAAGAATGAGCCTTTTCCTCCTCTTACCTCTGCGTCTCCGCGCCTCCTGTTCGATTTTTCCCGCTTTGATGAGCCCCAAAGACTGAAAAAAAACCACACGAAACGCCGCAGAGCCAAAAAAAACGAGGCGCGAATTTCGCGCCTCGTTTGAGAAATTAGCCACTCAAAAGATTTACGGCGTCGGGTATTTCGCCAACATCGCCTGCGCTTGCGAGACGTACTCTTCAATGCCAAAGCGATCGACGACCTGCTGCAAACGGGTTCGTACATCACGAAGCGCTTGGTCACTGACCGTTTTCGGCAGGCCAGGTGCTTGGAAGTCTTTGTAGCGATTTTCGGCATATTTCTTCGCGCTTTCCCATGCCTGTTTCACCGATTCATTAACGAACATGTCGAGCTGGGCGAATTCGCCCTTCGCAAATTTGTCTTTATAACTAGCCACCTTGTCCAACGCGTCTTTGAATTGTTCCTGCTTCACCAGGACCGTGATCTCTGCGTGAGCGATTTTCACTTGCTCTGAACTAATAGCCGCCAAACGAGCGCCTTGCTCTTGTTCGATCTTGCGCATTTGTGTCTGAATTTCTTGAACCAGACCACGGTAATCGACCACATATTCATCACGAGCGCCAGCGGGTGGTTCGACCGGATTTTTGAGAAATAAGGCCGCATTTTTTTCGAGCTCAACTAATTCAACATCCGTCAGTTCGCTTAGCTTGCGAAAACCTGCCATCACTTGTCGGTGATTGGATTCGGCTTTGATGTCTCGCTCGATTTTCTCAATGCGTTCCTCGGTATCATGAATCTTCTTGCTCAGTTGAACGGCTAGATGGGCTTGCCGCTTGCTCGCGAGATTGGGATCTTGCTCATCAATCGGATCTTTGGCATTTCCGAGTGAGGGAATCGCAATGAGTTTTAATCCTTCAACATAAGCCTCACGCGCGAGACGTGGTTGGCGATTTTTGATCGTGCTTTCGATCATGCTCAGCTTTGCCTCTCCCTCCGTCAAAACCGCCTGGGCTTTTTGAACTTCGGGATTGTCGCGCAGGAGGAAGAACCAGCCTGCGCCAACGGCGCCAATAAATAGCGCAAGACTGACGACGAGCAGAACGAATGATTTTATCGCTTTGCCTCGGGCCGATTGCTCTTGTGGAGTCAGCACGCGCGCGCTTCGCTTGGCGGCTGGAATATTTACGGACGAAGATTGCGCGCGCATTTTCCGCGAATTCCGCCCACCAGCAGCATTCCGTCGGCTTGAGGCACTCGATGAAGCTTCAGGGGTTGATGATGCATCCACCGATGCATCGGTGAAATCATCGGCCATGTCATCAGCGGCCGGGTCTATCGGATCTAACGCCGATGACGCTGGAGAGCTTGCGGCCGGGCGACCAGTGGGACGAGCGCCGACAGCACGAGTGCGACGAGAAGTAGACATAAGCACATCTCCTAGAACGAGGCGGGACGCTATGCGATCTCGCGGTAGCAACAACCGACGACAAATAAGCTCAGCAACACTGTGTGGTCAACGGACTTGTGGTATCATGCACTCACCGCTATCAATCGACTGGGGCCGGCCTGTATATTTGAGCGCCAATTCACCCTCATTCGTCGCCTTCTCTGGATCCGACCATCGGTTAGCCGCTGATCACGCGATTGCCCTCACCCAGCAAAATGACTTTGGGGGTGTGGGTTTTGACCTCTTGGTCATCCATCAGGGCATAAGCGATGACGATCACCAGATCGCCCACCTGGGCATGACGCGCAGCGGCGCCGTTGATGATGATCTCGCGCTTGCCGCGTTCACCAGGGATCAGGTAGGTCTCAAGCCGGTAACCATTGTTGATGTTGAGCACCTGAATTTTCTGGTTCACCAGCATCCCGGCGCGTTCGATTAACTCGATATCGACGGTCAAACTGCCTTGGTAGCCCAAACGGCATTCCGTGACAGTGGCGTGGTGAATCTTGGCTTGGAACATCTCGCGCAGCATAAAGGCCATCCTGAAGGGGTCGGGAGCATGCGCCAAAAATCAGCCGATAAACAGGCAATCCCCGGCGAGCAGAAAAAAACCGTCAGACCACTGACTTTATCCGGTACTCATCCGGTAAAAGTCTGCGGCCGTACCCGTTCAACCACTTCCAAACCGTGGCCGGTGAGCGCCGCGATATGACGATCGGAGCCGGTGATCAAGCGCATCTGACGTACGCCTAGGTGATGAAGGATTTGCGCTCCGGTTCCGTAATCGCGGGCATCCATCGCTGCTTCCGGATCGGGGGTCAGCAAATGTTGGGTGCCGCCCAAACGGACGAGTGATCCGGCCAAGCCGTGGCCATTGGTGTCGCGCATGTGCAAAAATACGCCTTCGCCCGCAGCGCTGAGTTGGTGGAGCGCCGAGCTTGGCGGAAAAGAGCCCGGAATGCCGAACACGTCGCCCAGGATTTGTTCTTTCTGTACGCGCACCAAAATGGGTTCAGTCACTTCGGCATCGGGTTTGAGGTGCTTGCCGCACACCAACGCCAAATGATGTTCGCCGCTAATGCGGCTACGATAACTATAGGCGCGAAAGTCACCCGCTGGAGTTGGCACAACTGCCTCGGCAACCAACTCAATCGTGCGCTCACGACGTTCGCGCCAGGCAATCACGTCAGCGATAGATCCCAGTAAAAGTCCGTGTTCTTTGCCGAATTCGACCAGATCTGGCAAGCGTGCCATCTCGCCATCGGCTTTCATGATTTCGCAAATGACTGCCGCCGGCTTGAGTCCAGCCAGACGTGCAAGATCGGTCGAGGCTTCACTGTGCCCAGCGCGCACCAGAACACCGCCATCGCGCGCGCGCAGCGGAAACACATGACCAGGCGACACGATATCTTGTGGGCGAACGTCATCGCGAATGGCCATCTGAATGGTGCGCGCGCGGTCGCCAGCGCTGATGCCCGTGGTGACGCCTTCGCGCGCTTCGATCGACAAGGTAAATGCCGTCGCCAAGCGCGAACGATTGTCGCGCGTCATCAACGGTAAACCAAGGCGGTCGAGCATGCCGCCTTCCATTGCCAAACAAATCAGCCCACAACCTTTGGTGGCCATGAACGCGATGGCTTTGGCATCGGCAAACTCTGCCGCCATCACCAAATCGCCCTCATTTTCACGGTCTTCATCATCCAACAGGATGATCATTTTGCCCGCCGCAAGAGCAGCGAGGACATCGGGCAGAGGGCTAAATGGCATAGGTGGTTCCGGGGCGCAACGCTATGAACGTCTGTACATCGCGCCACGAGCTTCGCCTGACGCCTCGGCGGGTGAGCCTATGGCGAGGTTAAAATCAGACGCGAGCCCGACAATGCGTGACGCATGGCGCGGTCGACGGCGGTCACCCGATTCGCCGAACGTGACAACAGCAGATTGTCCGCCCACGATCCCCCGCGCAGCACCGGTTGACCGGTCGTGGTCGCCCATTCACGGACGTTCCCGTGCATATCCCACAGCCCTAAGCCATTTGAAAGTCGCGTGCCGCCAACGGTTCCTGGGCCAGCAGCGCCGCTGACGGTTTCCCAGCACAAGGCGTACGGCGATGCCACTGCAGGATCGCTGCTGTCGCCCCAAGAAAACGTCGTCGTGGTTCCCGCGCGACCAGCATATTCCCATTGAGATTCGCTGGGAATTCCCAGCTGTCCCAACTTGCCAACGTTCCAGCTGGTCAGGCGCGCAGCGAGTTCGTCGTAGGTCAGGCCAAAGGCTGCGCGGTTACTCAACGTCAGCGATGAACCACTGACCGATTCTGGCGCAACATCCGCCCACGGAGTTGCCACGGCGTCGCCAGTCAGGCTGATCCATTGACATTGCGTCACCTCAAACACCGCGACCCAGAACTCCGCGACCGCAACGGTGGTCGGCGTTTCTCCGCTTTGAACGCCTAAACTTCCGGCGCTTTGCCCCATGACAAAACTTCCTGCCGGAACACGACGGAAAACCATGTGCGTCGAGGTCACTGCGGCCGCCGTTAAATCTGGCTGCGCTGGAACCTCGGTAAAAGCTCCGGTGGTCAGATTCAGAATGCGATAGCTCACCGGCGTTAC
>JANMYZ010000413.1:0-2123 GCA_031382605.1 Planctomycetota bacterium
TTATTGGCGTGTTGCGGGCGGCTCATGCCGGAGAACGTGCGGCGGCTTTGGCGTACGTCGGACATTCCCGTTCTGTACGTAATCTTGAAGAACGCGAAGCCATCGCACGCATTGGCCAAGAAGAAGTCGCCCACCGCGCACGCGTGGGGGAAATGCTCAGCGAACTCGGTAGCACACCATCGTTGCTGCGCGAATGCATTTTCACCGGCATTGGTCGTACGTTATCGTTGTTGTGCCACTTCACCGGCTGGTACTGCCCGATGTACGGCGCTGGTTGGATTGAGTGCCGAAACATTCAGGAATATGTCGATGCAGCCGCTTTAGCTGCACAGTTCAACCGCCAAGACTTAGCCAATGAACTTATCGAAATGGCGCGGGTCGAATGGGATCACGAACAATATTTTCGCGCCAAGGTGCTGTCGCATGGAATGCGACACGTATTGCGCGTGTGGTCGCCACCACCGCCGCGAGAACTCCTTGGTAAAAACGGATAAAATGAACTAAGAACAGCTAAGAACAGCCAAGAACAGCTAAGAACAGCCAAGAGCCGCATTGCCAAGCACCTGTCGCTTACTGGCTGGTCGGCGTTTTTTCTGGCAACAACGGGATGATGCGGCAGTTATCAGTAACCACTTCTTCGCTCAAAATGACCATCGCCCCTGGATGTTTAGCCACCAGAATCAACGCTGCGGCGACCGAATCTGCCTGCAAGGGCATGGCGCCAGTGCCAGAAAATACCAAGCGCTTCCAGGCCCGCTGAAGCAAACTGACTGAGCGTCCGGTGACTTCTGAAACCGCCAGTTCACCTGACTTATCCGTGCAAAGAATGATGACCACCGGATCACCAGAACTCCAGCTGGTGCTACGTCCCAGCAAGAAATCACGTACCCGCTCTTCGGATATATTGGTGTCGGCTAGCTCACGATTAACGACCACCACCGCAGCGTTAAGGCCGACAATGGTTATCGTGAACAACAAGATGGTGCGGATCCCATACATCAGAAGTCCACCGTGGTCTTCAATGCGAAAACCGCCCATTGATCAGAAATACCATCGGGATTGTCCGCCGGACTTATTCCCATGACGCCGCGAACACCGCGAATTTCAGCTTTCATCGACCAGTTTGGCAAAGGCATCACATTCAGCGCGAGAACTCCGGTGTAGGCGTATTTTTCAGCGCGATGTTGCGCATCAGCCCAGGAACCTTCTATAGCAGCGTAGGTTTCCCACCACGATGACGCATGCCACGTTGCGCTGACATAGGCGCCTTCGGTATTGTCGACCAATGAAGGCATTGGTATTCCGCCGAGTTCGACATCGCCACGTCCATAGACCAGCCGATACTCCGTCGCCAAGGTGACCTGCGGAAGTTCGTACAGCAGGGAGAAATAGCCCAGGTAAAATTCCGCATGAAATTGCACCCCACCAGATGGGGTGCTCGCTTCAATAACGACACCATCCAAATGTGCTCCGCTCAAACGCACGGTAAAACCATCAATCGGGGTCGACCAGTGCAGCATGGCTCCCGCAAGGTAATTCAGCTCTAATCGAGTCAGTCGATCCACCCCAATAATTTTGGCCACATAGGCCGCATAGCCAGCATCCAAGTCGTATGGTTTTGCACCCGCATACGTGGCGTATTCCAGTAATCCGCCACCGCTCATATCGATCATGCCGTAGATCTTGGCGCCATCGGTCGAAACCTGAAAATCACGGCTTTGCAAATCATATACCGAAGGAGGTAGAAATATTTCGGTTCGCGCCGCGTCCACGTCCAGTGATTCGTTATAAAGACCAAGTGGCAGTTTGAAGCGCCCCACCTGGACACCGATCGCATCATCAAAGCGATAATCCGCATAGGCCCAATCAACGGTCACTTTGCCGTTATCGTAATCGACCAGATCGCGCGCGAACAACTGCGCTCCTACGCGCAAACGATCCATTGGGCGGGCGATAACATTAGCGGCCGCTTCCCAAAACTCGCTGGTTCCATCCGTCGTCGGCCCCAGCCAATTATTATGCGCTGACTGGATGTAACCAAAGCTCACGAATCCGTGCGTTTCAAGCTTGAGAGAATCGACAAACGACTGGTCCTTAGCCAGTGGTTCAGGAGTACGCACCTC